>JACMKL010000560.1 GCA_014380105.1 Candidatus Melainabacteria bacterium | reverse complement strand
TCGAAGATCCAATTGAGTTTTTGCACAGCAGTAAAAAATCAGTGGTATCACAACGAGAACTCGGTGCCGACACAAAGAGTTTCGGAAACGCATTGAGAGCGGCGCTGCGAGAAGACCCCGATGTCATTCTAGTTGGCGAAATGCGCGACCTCGAGACTATTCATCTTGCTCTCACTGCAGCAGAAACTGGGCACCTAGTGTTCGGCACTGTGCACACAAGTTCTGCCCCACAAACAATAGACCGCGTGATCGATGCGTTTCCCCCTGGGCAACAGCAGCAGACTCGCATCATGCTCTCCAACGCATTGGTAGCAGTGGTCAGCCAGACTCTGCTCGCACGCAACGACGAAGCTGGCGGAGGAAGTCCGGTCACCAAAGGCAGAATTCTGGCGGCAGAAATTTTGATCAATACTAGCGCGATCTCGAACTTAATAAGAGAGTCAAAAACAGCCCAAATTTATTCGTCAATTCAAATGGGCGGCAATGTCGGAATGCAAACGCTAGAATCAGCCCTCGCCGCTCTTGTCAAACAAGGCATAATCAGCTCTCAGGACGCCCTTGCCAAAACTTCCAGACCAGAAGATTTAGAACAGCTGCTTTCATCTGCAGCTAGAGGCACCGCCAAAGGTGGCATGCCTATCAAGCAAGATCAAGGATTCGGCTACGGCAGATTTTGATAAACTCGAAACACCAAGAGTGAGTAAATGGAGTTTCTCTACAAAGTAAAAGATATGAGTGGTCAGGTCAGGGAGTCGACAGCCCGGGCCGATTCAGCGCAGCTATTGCGGGCGCGACTTTCATCACGAGGCTATGAAGTCCTTGAGATAAAAGAGCAGGGCTTCTCGCTCATGCAATTCCAAATTTTTGCTCAAGCGGATGCTTTGCTGGCAAGGTTTGAGCCAATCTCGCTTAAAGACATGGTGGTTTTTTCAAGGCAGTTTGCCGCCATGATTAGTGCTGGCGTTCCGCTACTCAGGACACTCACAATTATCGTCGAGCAATGCAAAAACCGAAAATTGAAAGGCGTACTCGATGAAGTCCGGAAGTCGGTCGAAAGTGGCGTCAGCTTATCAGACGCTTTAGCTCGCCAGTCCGGGGTTTTCGACAAGCTCTACATATCTATGGTTCGGGCGGGCGAAGCAGGCGGATTTTTGTCTGAGGTGCTGAAGCGCCTCGCCGATTTTTTGGAAGCACGTCAGAAATTGAACACGAAAGTACGTTCGGCGATGGTCTATCCCTCAGTCGTCCTGGCAATCGCCATTCTGGTTTTCTGGGCGATGTTGACTTTCATCTTGCCAATTTTCGAAGGTCTATTCCGGAATATTGGTTCGGAGTTGCCAGCATACACGCGGTTTTTGATGAGCCTATCAGAATACATGCGCTCGATCTGGATGGTCATTTTTGTAGTCTGCGTCCTGATTTCGCTGTTTTTCCTGCGTCGTTATTATCGAACCGAAGTCGGACGAGAGCACATCGACGGGCTTTTCCTGGCGCTTCCTCTTTTCGGCGACCTCTCCAAGAAAGTAGCAATCGCCAGATTTTGCAGGACTTTCGGGACTTTGATCAAAGCTGGGGTCCCGATGCTCTCCGCTCTCGATGTGGTCAAAGACACCGCGGGCAACGCCTCCATAGCGCGCTCGGTGGAAAGAATCTACAACGAAGTTCGTCAAGGTGGCTCAATCTCAAAACCGATGTCGCGCCTGCCACTTTTCCCGACCATGGTTACCCAAATGGTCGCCGTCGGAGAAGAAACAGGCAATTTGGACGACATGCTGACGAAAGTGGCAGAATTTTACGATATGGAGGTCGACAACTCGGTCGAAGCCCTGACCTCATTGCTCGAACCCATTATGGTTGTTGGGATTGGGGGAATTGTCGGCTCGGTAGTTGTGGGTATGTATCTGCCCATTTTCACCGTAATTGAACAACTCCGATAAGAATTTCTATTTTCAAGGGCTGGCAGTTAATCTTTTTGTTTGATAATCTGCCTTAAGCATCTACAATATGCATAGGCGGGTTTGTGAAAGTTTATCAAGTGAGCAAAAGCTTGCACGTACAAAAGTCATCGATAACGAGCGGCGCGACAGCCAAAATGGACACAGGAAAAGGACAAGACCAGATACATCACTGGCTTTCCGTGTACTCCGATTCACGTGATCCAGCACTCAGAGACGCGATCATTCAAGCGTCCCTGCCTTTGGTCAAGCGGATCGCATACGGTTTAGCTAGACGTTCGACTGACCCAGTCGAGGATTTGATCCAAGTGGGCTCTATCGGGCTCATTAAGGCTGTCGACCAATTCAAACCGGACGCTGGTGCCAAATTCCAGACGTACGCCACGCACTTAATTACTGGCGAAATCCGCCACTATTTAAGAGACAAAACAGCCATGATCCGCGCTCCACGCGAATTGCAAGAATTATCTTTCCGCATCAATAGACTGGTGCAAGCTCTTACAGCTCGTCTCGGACGTGAACCTTCTGACATCGAAATCGCCTCTGAGCTGGAAATTCCAGTTAGCCGCGTCAACGAAGCCTACGAAGTTGACCGCAGACGCACTTTGATTTCTCTCGACCAGGCGCTATCTAATGATGCCGGCAGCGAGCAATCACTAATCGACACTTTGGTTGATGGTAAATACCAGACCAACCAAATGGCGAAAGAAGATCGCTTTATGCTCGCCGAAGCCATCAAACAGCTTCGCGATGGACTTAGAGAAGTCGTACAGTTGACCTTCTACGAAGATTTGAGTCAAACGGAAGTAGCAAGACGCCTCGGCATCTCACAGATGCAAGTTTCACGCAGACTGAGAGCAGCTACTGCCGAACTTCATAAGATCATCACGCAAAACAAAAAGACCGGTGGCCAGAAAGGCAGTTAGTCTATGGCGGATGTGGTCATCCAGGCGACCAATTTATCCAAAGAGCTAACCGTCAGTCTTTCACGCCGAAAAGTCCGCATTCTTAGCGGGCTAAATCTGAGTGTTTTGAAGGGCGAAACCTATGGACTGATCGGTCCAAACGGCGCGGGTAAAACAACCTCGCTGAAACTTATGCTCGGGCTATTGCGCCCGAGTGAAGGTTCGGTCGAAATCCTGGGTGAACCGGCAGGGCACAAAGGAGCGCTCGCCCGGCTGGGCTATTTACCGGAAAATCCATATTTCTATTCGCACCTGACCGGTCGGGAATTTCTCGATTTTGCAGGCGAGCTTTTCGGCATCCCCGCCAAAGAGAAAAGGGAGCGCATGGCTGAATTGATTGCGACCGTGAAATTGGAAGCAGCCGCCGACACTCAAATGCGCAAATATTCAAAAGGCATGCTTCAGAGGCTGGGCATCGCGCAGTCTTTAATCAACAGACCAGAAGTGATTTTCTGGGACGAGCCGATGTCCGGGCTTGATCCAATTGGACGACGAGACGTTCGCGAAATTCTGGCGCGTCTAAAAGAAACCGGCACCACAATCTTTTTCAACTCGCACCTCCTGCCAGACGTCAATGATATCTGCGACAGAGTGGGTGTTTTGAACAACGGCAAATTGGTGGCAGAGGATTTGATCAAGAATATTTCTGCCGACGGAAACTATAAAGACCTCGAAGAATATTTTTTGGACGCGGTGTCAGACAAGGTGAGACCGGCATGAAACAGATAAATGCCGTCAAAGCGATCGCGCTCAACACTTTCCGCGAAACGGTTCGCGACCGCATTTTGTATGCGTTGATTTTCTTTGCACTGGTTGTGACAGTGCTCGGAATTATTCTGGGCTCACTATCTGTGGGTCAGGACATCCGTATTTTGAAAGACATCGGGCTTGCCACCATTTCTGTGATTGGTGGCATCATCGCAGTGTTTGCTGGCACCAATCTTGTCTATAAAGAGCTAGAACGGCGGACCATCTATATAATTTTCACCAAACCAGTCAGTGGATGGCAATTTGTACTCGGTAAATACATCGGGCTTTGCCTTTGCGTCTTTGTAATGGTTGCCGCGATGGGGGCGTTTTTGACACTCATCATTACAATATCGACTGGTAATTATGCCTTACCGGTGGTGGCTCACCAAATTATTGAAGTTGGTCAAGAACTTTCGCTAATTTATCTCGAGCTCCTTTTCGTGACAGCCCTGGCTACTTTCTTCTCAACTTTCTCAACGCCTGTGATGAGCGTCCTGTTCACACTTTCAATCTGGCTTGCTGGTCACTTAGGTAAGTCTCTCCTCGAATTAGGCAAGCTCTCACAAAACCAGACCCTTGAGCAATTCTTGACTGTCGTATTTTATTGCCTGCCTGATTTTGCCGGTCTGACCCAGATTCGTGGTCATCTCCTCTATGGAATTCATCCGGGTCTAGAAGTGATGCTATATCTGATTACTTACGTGCTCGCTTACGTACTCATGCTGCTCGTTTTAGCAGCTATAGTTACGGAGCGAAAAGAGTTTACGTGATGGACAGCATTACTGACAATCACTATTTGTTTTACACGCTGGTTTTTATAATTGGCGCTTGCGTTGGCAGTTTTCTCAACGTTGTTGCTCTGCGCTCACTGGCCGAGAAGAGCTGGATCTCACCGCCATCGCATTGCCCACATTGCGAACATCGATTGGGATTATTCGATCTTATCCCGATTTTCTCTTATTTTTTGCTCGGTGCAAAATGCCGCTATTGCAAAGCGCCAATTTCCTGGCACTATCCACTCGTTGAAGCTTTCACCGCTTTCTGGTTTGTGCTCATTATCTGGCACTTCGATATCACTCTAATGGGATATGGAATGCTCTTTTTCTCCTCGGTACTTATCGCCATTACGATTACGGATTTCAGAGAAAAGCTGATTCCTCACGAAATTACTTATCCATCAATTTTGCTCGGCATATTTTTTACAGCTTTAGCCGGGCTGAATGTGCTTGGCACCATGGCCGGTATCGGGGCAAGCTACATCCTTTTTGACTTTATTGCTTTCTACGGACTGAAAATTTATCCACTTCTGCATCCTGAGATCAAACTCTTAGAAAAAGAACCTCCAGAATCTATTGACAGTGATACTGAAATCGACGAAGCCTTTGGAATTGTCGAAACCAATACAGAAGAGGAAGAATTTGAGGTGATGGGCGGCGGCGACGCAGTTCTGGCCGCTTTGATATCGGCCTGGCTCGGTTGGGAAAAATTGGTTATTGCCGTTATGCTCGGATTTGTATTTGGTGCCTTGCTCGGTGGCATATACCTGATCGACGAAATGAAGCGTGTCGGTATTCTGGGATATTGCATCAAGCGCGGCTTTGTCTGGATGGTCGGCTTCTTTATCGTCGGCACAGTACTTTTCTTAGGCATGGCTAAAATGAGCGGTGCGTCGCTTCTTGAGCCGCAATGGGCAGTAGCGATTGCCATCTTCACCATTGCTGGCGGATTCTGCGGATTTATTTTCGCAGGCAGAAAAGTGTCCAGACCATTCCCTTTCGGCCCAGCGCTCGCTGCCGGTGCCGCCATTGCCATGTTCGTTCCGACCGAAAAAATCTTCGGACAGGGCGGATAACGATACAATGGCATTGGGTGAAGACGGTTTGAGCCAGAGGAAAGATTAGTGTTCGGGTTTGGCAAACGAAAAGGACCAACCCTTGGGCTGGACATCAACAGTGACAGCATCACTCTTGTCCAGCTGGAAAAAACACGCGCCGGTATAGAAGTAATGCGCTTCGCCTGTCAGCCAACGCCACCTAATTCTGTGCGCGATGGACTGATTACAGATCCCGACCTGGTCGGAGAAGTTGTCCTTGACCTTATGAATGAAGCAGGAATTACGCCTGCCATGGGCACACCAACTCTCAATATCGTGGTGCCCGCACAAGCGGTCGTTATTCGTTTGATGCCGGTGCCAACCGGAATGCCTGATGACGAATTGGCGGACGTAGTGACACAAGAAGCGACTAATCATGTGCCATTTCCAATTGGGGATGCCAACCTGGATTGGTCACTTATGCCAGCTACCGAGCGCACTGACTTCGATGGAGTGAGACGAGTCGACGTGATTCTGGCGGCGATACAAAGAAGCATAGTCGAGACCTACTGGCGCATGGCAGATTCGGCCGGTGCAAAGCTCGGCAGAGTGGAAGTTTCATCGCTGGCGGTCATTCGCAGTCTGGCACTAGCGGGCTATTTGGGATCGTCCGGACACCTTTCGATGATTGTCAATTTGAGACAAGATGCCACTGATATTAATGTGGTCCGTAGTTGCATGCCGTTGTTCGGTCGTTCTGTAATCATGGGCGTAGAAACCATGACTGAAGCTGTTTCAAGAAGTCTAGAAGTGAGCTATGACCAAGCTCTCGACCTCCTTCCTGAAATTACTATGTTCGGTCAGCCTTCAACTGATCCACGCATGGGGCAAGCAGCACAAGTGGTGCGCACCATATTTAGTGACGTTGCTGACGAACTGTCGAAGTCATTGGACTTCTATCGCTCGCAGGTCGGAGACGTAAAAGTCGATCAAATAATTTTGGCTGGACCAGGATGCATGGTGCCACAGTTAGATCAATTCTTCTTCAATAGACTGAACATTCGCACTGTTGTATGCGATCCCATGCGCGACATTAAGCATGATGAAACAGAAATTGTCGATCGCATGCGCCCTATATTGGCGGCATTAGTCGGCTCTTCCATAGAAACAACCTGGAATCCGTCTTATACAGTCAATCTGGATCTAAATAAAGAAGGTCGTTTACCTCTGCTCTTTGATGAGCGCGCGACCCAGAACATGACGAAGGATCTTTCTCAAGTTGTCACTCCTTCATGGCAAAAACCGCTTACAAATGTTGGCATTGCAATTCTTGCCGTGATTTTAGTCGTGTTTGGATATTTGAGATATTTTGATATTCCGCAAAAAGAAAAAGAAATTGAAAAGCTGACTTCTGAAATTGCATTAGGAAATCAGCAACTAAAAAATATGACTTTGACCAAACAAGAAAATACAATTCTCTCAAGTAGAAAACGTGTACTCGATACTCTATTGAAGAAGCATAACCGTTGGTCTGCGCTGCTTTCCGAGTTGACTCTCGACACTCCGCGCGGGGTTCAAATTGAAAGAATTACTTTGCGCGGAAAGGAAATGAAGATCGAAGGAATAGCTATCGATTTTAATAGCGTGTCGAAGCTCGCAATTAATATGGGCAGTTCCTCTTTCTTAATTGATTCGCAAGTTGACTGGATTACTAGAGAAGAAAAGATTCCTGAAATTCTAGATTTTTCAATTTCCGCCAAAATTTCGCATGCCAGCCCGAAAATAATTTCTGAGTTGAAGGTGCAGACAAGATAATGCCGACACGCTTCCAGTATGCGATTTTAGCCATTGTTTATGGACTTGTAGTAGTCGTAGGCTTGAGTCTTCTGTATCCGACAATTATAGAAGACACGGAAAAATCCACAGACCTCACTCAGCATGTACAACAAAAAGAGCAGCTTGATACTAAGCTAAAAGATCGTTTAAAAATTGCTCAAGAAAAACAAGCATTAGAAGCTGACATTGCGTCCTTACGGAATGCTGTCCCGAAAGATGCCAATATCGATCTTCTATTGATCGACCTGGAGAAATTGGCACTGCGAGCCGGTGTAGATTTGATTGGTGTGGAAGCGCCAGGTGCGGAAGATGTTAAAGCATCGCAAAAAGACATCATGGATATGTTGGGTAAACCAGACCCTAAAAATTCTGCTGCTGCTGCAGAAAAGAAAGTGTCAGTTTCGCCAACCAAAAATAAGCCAGCAGACTTAGGCAGCGAGCTTGGCTTGCAGCAAATTGATCGAGAAATATTTGTGACCGGCAACTACTCGTCAATGGTTCAATTTGTGCGCAACATTGAAGCTTACGAGCGCATCATGGGTGTTTCACACGTAGTAATAGCAGTTCCAAAGCAAGATAGTCGCGGCGAATCTGATAAATCAAGCGATCGCGGCAAGAAGCTCAAACTCAGTCAGCCAGTCATGTCATTCCTACTTTCAATTTATTATTTACCTTAGTTATGCTTTTACGATTGATACTCCTAATCACGGCCGGGGCGCTTTTAATAGGCGGTTCTTTTCTGTGGACCAATCATATTATTGAGGAGACACGCAAAGCCGAAGAATTAGACAAAGCGTTATCACCCAAAAAACGAGTAGTAAAAACACAAACAACGACTGTAGTTAGCCAGTTCGAAAAGATAAAAACAACTATTTCGACATTGCCGCAACAGTTATTTGGTGCAAACGGGACGGCTTTAACAGATAGTAAAAGCAATTCTGAAAATGGTATTTCTAATTTAGCATTGAATTCGCAGACCGGAATTGCAATGCCGGCAACAACGAGAGATGAAGCTATCGCGATTGCAAAAAATAGCGTCGGCAAAGTCGATCCGCTCTCTCCCATTATCGGCTTCAAGAAATTTCCCACCTCTGGTGAGAGAACAGAATCATCAGCCCTGAATGCCAAATCAAATAAGGCGAAAGAGGACGCGCACCATTCGTTGATTCCGCCACCGCCAACTGGTTCTATTCCACCACCACCTCCACCAATTCCATCCGGCTACACACCGGAGCATGGATTTTTACCGATCACCGAACTTCCGTCGCCACCAGAAAAGCCTTCCATTGCAAGATATTTGAAGTTAGTTGGAATAGTCGGTGACAAAGCATTCCTCTCGGTTGTCGACCCTTACATACGGCGCGTTAATCGCCTGCCGAAAGTTCTGGCATTATCACCCGGCGACAAAATCGAATATTTGAGTGTTGTATCAATAAACGATTCTTCAGTAACACTCGAAGAAGACGGGCACAGGACGGTTAAAAGACTTGGGGCTATACGTTAAGTGATAGACTAGATTAGTCGAACTGTTTGAATTTTTTTTCGACATCTTTCCCAAATGCAGGCGCAGGCTTGTTCTAACAATGACAAAAAATGCTCGTCGCAGAGTCGCAGAGGAGGCGGCACGACTGTTGGTTGAGGGATCTGAGCGTGAATATTTGCAGGCGAAAGAGCGTGCGATTTCAATGCTTGGTCTCTCCGGAATGACGCATCTGCCGTCGAATCGAGTCATTCGAGACTGCATGGCACAACTGACGGAATGCGAGCTGGGAGCTGATGAAGTAAAGCGCCGCGTTCGCGAGATGCGCCAAATTGCCGTTGAGATTATGCAAATTATTGAAGATTTTGACCCATACCTAATTGGCAGTACACTTACCGGAAAAATCAGGTCTTCCTCAGACATAGATCTGCACGCATATAGCGATGAGCACCCGTTATTAGTAGATCTGCTCGCCAATTTTGAATACAAAGAAGTGGAAGAGGAAATCGTCGAAAATAGGAAAGGTAAATTCGTGCACCTTAAGTGGTTCGAAAACGACTATCCTGTCGAGATCACGGTCTATCCCTGGAGCTGGAGAGACATCGTACAGATTTCATCAGTGACCGGAAAACCAATGCAGCGAATGGGTTTGGAGTCACTTAAAAAAATGCTCAAAATGTGAATTCTATTCGTTGACGGCGACGGAAGATTCAACAAATTCTCGACCGTGCGCAAAATCAGTATTTACAGGCACTCCTGTTTTGCAGAGAGTGCATTCTTCGGCAGTCCAGGAAGGAATGTCGATCTGGACTAAATATATGAAGCGAGGCACTTCCATCCCCGCTGCATCCACATTGCCGCGCGTGCAATAGGCGGATGCTGCAATTACCTGTCCAGCGCACTTTCGCACAGCATCAGCTGTTTCTCGTATAGACAAACCTGTGTTAACAATGTCGTCGACAATCAGGACATTCTTACCGCGCACAATTTTGTCAAAGCCGCGCTTAAGTTGGAAAGGCGGCCGCATCTCTTTCGTATCGGCACCACGATTATCCTGGTGCTCTGCAAAAACTGAAGGTAAGTCCAAGTGGTATGCAACCCATTGAGAAATTACCAGTCCACCTACGGCAGGTCCACAGACGATATCAATTTTAAGATCTTTAAGACTTTCAGCCATCAAGAAAGCGAGCCTGGAAATTTTGCGAGTGTCGGGCAAAATCGCGTCTTTGTTGACCCAGCCATCACCGTGATGACCTGATATGTATACAAAATGATCACCTGAGATGATGGTGTTTGATTCGCGCAATATCTTTTCGGCTTCAACAGATTTTTGCATAGTTCTCTTTCTCATTTAAAATAAAATTTTTCAAGGAGCTTCGTATAACCTGGTGCCAGGACGCTATTTGCAGCAACCAGATGTACTCTATCGACTACAAGCGAGCCAAATTTTGCATCTTTAGAGCACTTTAACTCTTCCAAGAATTCGTATGATGGCGCCTCCGTGTATCGGCAAAAGGTAACATTTCCGAAGACGACGTCATCACGAATATAATCTTTATCGTCTGGAATCCCTTCTGCCCTGAGGCTCTCACGTAGCTGACTACAAAGCTCGAAAAAATCATTTTCGCCGTAGGCGACAACTGCGGCACTGCTGGGCATTACTAAAAGTCCGCTCAGCTCAAAATGCTGTTTAGAAAATTCAGGCACTATTTTTCGGAATGCGACTTTGGCATTTTCAATTGTGGAATCATCGAAATTGGGTGGACTGGCGATTACACGGACGTTCTGGATGGTGAGGTGCAACGCATCAGAGCTGTAGTAATGATGCTCAGGACTGATTGCCCTTAATTTTGCGATAACAGGCTCAAGCTTGTGCGCCAGTTGGTCGCCGACGAAAGCAATCGCTGTCAGGCAGACGCGTCCATCATCAGTGTAATCGGAGACCTTCTCAACGGTCGACAAGAGTCTGTTGCCATCGTCGAAGCGCTCCTGCAGTTCATTCACCGCCGCAATCTGGCGCATTCGATAACTGTCACCACTCACTATAAAGATTATCCTCGAACTTTCAATAGACTATCGCCTATGGGCGTTTACAGATTGTCTTTTCTTTCAATGCCCCAAATTCGGGATTCGCAAATGCATCATCACCAAACTGAAATCACTCTTTCTGGTAATAGCATGCCAAAAGTACTTGGGCTATGTTGAGCAATAGAGAACATTTCAGAAATAGTAAACCAAAATGTGCCCACATAAAAAATCAAAAACTTCGCAACAACTGCTCCAGACGATTCTCCAGAATCCGGCATACATCGACCCAGCTGTCGCAACTCAATATGATTTTACGCGAGATTTAACTACCCTTATGACAAATATAGTCAAGATAACTAAGTTGCTACGAGGGTGTGGAGACGACTCTCAAGTGAATATTTCAGATAAGGCAATCGAACAAGTAATGTCGTCTGATTTCGCGCACAAGTACATAGATGCCAATGCCTTGATTCCGGAAAGTGTTCTCAGCGACGGAGACGTGGATGTATTGATGCTGCTCGGAGATGGCATGTCACATCATGAAGTCAGCGAGGAATTAGGCCTCACTGCAACGGAAATGAACAATTTGATGCAAGACATTGTGAAGAAGATCGGACCGGCGTTGAATATAGTCGAATAGATATCTCAATCCAATTTATTTTGACGCGTCCGGCTCAAGCTTTTTGTATGACCAGATAAAACCAAGCAACATCAAGAAATCCGCCACCGCAAAGGGTTTCCACATATCTGGCATTTGCGCCAATAATGTATACAATCCGACCACTGAGCAATAAGAAATCTTCAGCATGATGCCGTAAGGGATCAGGTTTCTGTTTTCTACTGGCTTCTCGGCAATTTTGTAGAACATGATGCCAAAAGTGATCAGAAGCATCGCCGGAAAGTGAACATAAGCCCAATGATTGGGTGGGTCGATATTCAATACACGAAAGAACCAGGGGGCAAAGGTCAAAAATAAGGCACCGAGAGCGATATCATATGCAGAACTAAAATAAAATAGCGCTGATATTTTCCGTCCGTCGTCTTCTTTCATATTGCCTCGCGTTTGGCCCGCCGTCTGCGCACTATATTATCCTTCCATTGACCATAAAAACCGTCTCGGCGGTAATTAGTCATCTCATCACTGTACATCTCAACACCGAGGCGTCTGAAGCCCTTAGTCAGCTCGTCTGATGACATATTAGTCGGTCTAAAATTTACATCGAATAAAGTGCAGGCGCTCCAATTTCTCCGCTCAATCAGGCGATCTTCAGCAAGAAGACGCCGGTAATAGGGAGTTCCTGGGAATGCCGTCGGCACAGTTATTTGCACATCGAAAGGACAAGCCTCCCTCACGAATTGAAGAATAGCGTCAAAGATTTGCGTTGTCTGTCCATCCAGACCAACCATAAAGCAGGCAATCACTCGTATTCCGTGCGCTTGTATGCGTTTGATCGCATTCTTGTAAGTCTGCCAGCGTTTTGCTTTCCAATTCGAATTCAATTCCAGACCACCCAAACCCTCTTCGACAGGGCTTTCAAAACCAATCAAGACCTGCTTGCAGCCTGCGTTTTTCATCGCTTCCAGTAGTTCGGGATCATCTGCAACCGAAACATCAGTCTCAGCAAACCAGCGGATGGACTCATTCTCCAGCTCCGGCAACAAAGTCTTCCAATATCTACGATCCACAAAAGTGTTATCGTCCACGAATTCAACAAAAGGTCGCTTAAACATCCGCTTCAGTTGCTGAATTTCTGCAATTACCAATTCTTTTGGTTTTTGCTTATAGCGACGCGTGTATAAAACAGAACTGGCACAAAACTCACAGCGCAGCGGACATCCGCGACTCGTTTGTACAGTGACGCGATTGTATTTTTCCGGTTGCAGCAAATCATACTTAGGCAGCGGAGCATTTTGCAAATCAAAATTCCCGAACATGCTGCCGTATGTTTCGCGCAAATTGCCACTCTCTGCATCTTCTAACATGTTCTGCCAGAACACTTCACCCTCGCCTATCATTACGCAATCAGCGTGGTTGAGAGCTTCTTCAGTTTCTGACGAAACATGATTGCCACCCATCACCACTTTCGTCCCTGCCAAACGCAGACGGTCAGCCAATTGATACGCTTCCTCAATCTGAGCACTGAAGCTGGAAATAGCAGCAAGATCGTAACCTGTTGGTGTTTCGTCCAACTGGCTTAAATCCGGCACTTCCATATATGTCTGCTCGTGACAGTCCGGCGTGAGGGCAGCGAGGGTTAGCAATCCGAGACTGGGCAGGGACGCAATCGCCCGGCTGCGTTCAACAAATCCCGGGAGATTTAGACCAAGACGCAGGAGCTCTTTGTCATTCGCTCGTATACCGTTCATTGAAATCAGTGCAATTTTCACGAATTTGCTCCGGCGATGAGGACGTACAAAAGCACGCCTGCGCCAATGATAAGACAGAGCACTGGGAGGAAAAACAGATTGCGCAACACTTTCTTAACTGATGCGGCATAGCAAACAGATGGCATTAGGACTTGAGCTGCAATAAAAAGCACTGAAGAGAGCTTTACCAGCGGACCTTCCAGGTGCAAATGTCCGACTGTAAATGCAAATGCTAAATTGACGAAGACAATGCCGAAAAATGATACGTGCCCAAGCCGCATCAAGCGCCTCTCCCAGCTGCTATACCCGCCTTTCCAATCTTCTTTGTGGAATGACAGTCCAGCCACCACACCGGCAAGAAATCCGACCATAATCGAAATCCAGGCGGCAAGAATGTTAGCCTTTTCAATCAACGAAATTCACCCAGATCAGTAACTTACAAAGTTCTACGCTAAAATTGGTCGCAATCCCAAGTATAGACGAGTGACAATGGCAAACCTGCCCGAACTTTCAAAATCCGAGATCACTCGCTACAGCCGCCATCTTCTCCTTGAAGAGGTCGGTGAGGAGGGTCAGAAACGCCTTAAACAGGCGCGCGTTTTGATTATTGGAATGGGCGGGCTGGGCTCGCCTATCAGCCTTTATTTAGCGGCGGCAGGCATTGGAACAATCGGTATAGTCGACTTTGATACTGTCGACCTGACCAATCTACAACGGCAAATTGTCCATAGTACCGAGTCGGTTGGTATCAAAAAGACCGCGTCAGCGAGCACCAGGTTAAAAGCTGTCAATCCGGAAATAAATGTAGTTGTGCACGAGCAGCGCTTCGACGCCGAAAATGCTCTGGCTCTTCTGGAAAAGTATGACATGGTGCTCGACGGCACCGACAATTTTCAAACACGCTATCTCGTCAACGACGCATGTGTGCTGGCAGGAAAACCGAATGTCTATGGTTCGATTTTTCGTTTCGAAGGGCAAGTCTCAGTTTTTTATGCAAAAGAAGGACCTTGCTACAGGTGTATCTATCCAATTCCGCCCGAAGCAAATGCGGTGCCGAATTGCGCAGAGGCCGGAGTTTTAGGCGTTTTAGCAGGTGTAATCGGATCACTGCAAGCAACTGAAGCTATCAAACTAATATTGGGAAAAGGCAAATCACTGCTCGGCAAATTGTTGGTCTATGATGCGCTAGAGATGACCTTTGACAGGCTTAACATCACGAAAGATCCTAACTGCCCTGTTTGCGGAAAGAACCCCACCATCACATCTTTGAAGGAGTCTGAAATTTTGTGCGCTGCTGAAGAAAAATTAGAAGAAGAAATTTCGCCTACAGAATTAGCGAAATTGATAGAAGGCGGTCGCAAGCCATTCTTATTAGACGTGCGCAGTGAGATGGAGAGAAACATCTGTCACCTGGAAGATTCAACTTTGATACCACTTCCGGAATTAGAAGGCAGGCTAAGTGAGTTGGACAAAGACACCAACATTGTCGTCTATTGTCATGCCGGAGTGAGAAGCTACCACGCCGCCAGTTTCATGCGTAAGAACGGCTTCAAAAATGTTTCCAATTTGACAGGTGGTATCACCGCCTGGGCAATGGACGTCGACAAGTCTATGCCTATTTATTAGGTCTACCCGCCTGATAGTGCGCAAATAATATGCACTTCGTCATTGGCTGAAAGTGGGGCTGCAACTGAATTTACTGCATTTTTGTTGACAAAGATTTTTATATGTTGCCGCATGCGATCGTGCTCGTCAATCATGCGGAATTTGATGCCCGAATATTTATTATCAAGATCATTCAATAACTCGGAAACACTTGAACCCTGAGCGTCAACTTGTGAAACGCCCCCGGTGTAGTGCCTGAGTGGGCTTGGAATGTGTACTAGCATGATTTCGATTTACTCAAAATTTTCCAATCTATTCCATTGTGGCGGTTACTGAATATATTTCAGGCAAATGTCTAATGATGCAATTCCAGCTATTGCCTTCATCAAGACTGGCCCAGACTTCACCACAGGTGGTGCCAAAATAAAGGCCAAGTGGCACAGTGTAATCAGCGCACATTGCCTGGCGCTTAACTGTGAAATAGCCATGTTCGGTAGGGAGACCCATATCGTGACGGTGCCAGGATTCACCAGCATCTTGTGTTTCGTACACGGCTGGTTTTCCATCCGGGCTGGTACGCGGCCAGACTTCAGTGCCATCCATCGGAAATACCCAGGCTCGATCGGCATTCTCAGGATGAACAACAATTGGAAATCCAATATCACCAATTTCTTTCGGCATGTTGTTTCCGATTCGAACCCATTTAACATCCGGACGATCGAGTCGGTAGATGCCGCAATGATTTTGCTGATAGAGACGGTCGGGGTTAGCTGGATGCGCAACCACTAGGTGTGGATCATGACCGTAAGGTGTGTCGGGGTCTGGCAAAAATTCCGCTTCAATGCCCTTATTAATAGGTGTCCAGGTTGTACCCTTATCGGTGCTCTCGAACGTTCCACCCACAGAAATTGACGTGTACAGATGATTGGCATCACGCGGATCGATCAAGATTGAGTGTGTGAGTTGTCCACCCGGTGTGGCACCTTCACCATGCAAACCTTCATTGGCTTGGGTGTATTCGTTAAAGCCCGTCACTGGCGCCCAAGTGTCGCCACCATCTCTGGTGATAAACATTCCGGGCGGTGCAGTGCCAGCATACCAGACGCCCGGCTCAGACTGATGACCTGGAGTCAGCCAGAATACAGTCTCAACTGAGTTTGCTTTTGATTCGGGGTCAGCGTTCGAGTTGGCTTCTGCTTCTATTTTCCTGGCAGATTCTTTAACTATGTCGGCTTCTGGCAAAACCTCTTTGGATTCAGATTTCTTCTCAAACTGAGGCGGATGTGACGACTCCTTCCAGGTGGCACCACCATCTTTCGAGAAATAAATTGTTGGTCCAAGGTGCCCGGTTTTAGCCGCAATCACATATGATTGAGGGTCGCGCGGATCAGATACATAGTGATAAATAATATGACCAAGATAGTTGTGACCTTCTAAGTTCCATCTAATTCGAACAGGGTCTGAAGTAATGGTAAAAGAGCCTTTTCGTTTGCCAATTAAAAGTTTCACTCTAATACCGGCTGGCTTCATCTCCGGGTTCCTCTAGAAAATAACCATAACGGGATTCCATGCGCCATACCGGGCAACTTAAAATTTGTCGAAATCTAGCGCCTGTCTTGCAGGTGCGAAACTTGAGAACCAGATTTTGTGATTACCTGTGAGTAATCCTGAGGTGTATTAACATTGAAAAATGGTGGCAAGATTTCCGAATCAAATCTTTCGCCGCCTTCCCACTCATAGATGCCTGC
>JACMKL010000065.1 GCA_014380105.1 Candidatus Melainabacteria bacterium | reverse complement strand
GTTTCAACGCAAGGTAGAGCTGGTCCGACTGTGCCTGTCTTTTTCAAATTCGGTCTGTTGACGAATGCCGGTGCTGCTGTTTCAGTCAGACCATATCCTTCGAGAGTGCAAATACCGATTGCGTTGAAAAAATCAATCGTGTGACCGGTGGCAGGTGCGCCGCCGCAGACAACCAGGCGTAATGCTGGTCCAATTTTTTCGCGCAGTTTGCGGAAAACGAGACGCTCTGCAAGCCAGTGTTGGGCTTTCAAAACCGTCCCTGGTAATTTGCCTTCAGTTTCGTATTTGACAGACTCCAGACCAACTGCGAGTGCCCAATCGAGCAATTTGCGACGATTGCCGGTTGCTCCCTCAATACCTGTTTTTACTTTGCTGTAAATCTTGTCGAGTACACGCGGCACAGTCAAAATCATTGTCGGCTGTACTTCCGCCATGTTTTTGCCCATTGCTTCGATGCCTTCGGCAAATGCGCAAACGCCGCCGGAGTAAATCCAATAGTACTCACCGCATACTCTTTCGAACACGTGAGACATCGGTAAGTACGAGAGATAAACGTCTTTCTCATCGATAGGAATAATAGATTGTAATTCGTCGAGCACACTGATGATTGTGCTGTGATTAAGAGGAACACCTTTGGGAGTACCCGTGGTTCCTGATGTGTAGATGATAGTAGCCATATCGTCAGGACTGACGTTGGCAATTCTTTCTTCAATCAAAGAAGAGTTCTTCTCAAGCTGGGTTAAGCCAAGCTGGCGGAGTTCTTCCAAGCTAATTACAAATTCCGGACTGGCATTTTCTTCCTGCAGGAAGTCGCAAAGCGAACGTCCTTTAGTCAGATTCGAAATTAAAACGATGGTGGAAAGTGACTGGGCAGAATCTTTTGCTGCCAAAACTTTTTTGAGCAATTGCTCGCCGTGTACAAATACAACTTTCGCACCAGAATTGCCGAGAATAAAATCGATATCTGATTGCGAACTGGTCGGATAAATCGGAACAGTGACACCGCCACTAGATATGGTGGCAAGATCGGCTGCCGTCCAGAGGTGTGATGTTTGTGAAAGAATTGCTATTCGATCGCCGTATTCGACGCCGCGGTCAATTAATCCGGCAGCGATCTCGCGCACAAGGCGGCTGAGCTCGAGCCATGTCATCGATTTGTAGAGAGATTTGTTCTCTTTGAATTTGACTGCTTCTAACCCGGACAGGGCTTCGGCTCTTTCAAAAAACTTGGCAGCTAGGCTGGTATTCACGACTGGGACCTCTTGCATCAAGTCCATTCGAACAGCTTCGAACGGCTAAATAGACGTCAATATTGTATCTCCAGTTCCCAACAGGTATACCGATTGTGAGAAATCTATACTGCTATTTGAAGTTAAAGTTAGTGATCACTAATTTGTGTCGCGCAGTTATACGAGCGTTTCGACCAGTTCGTCAAACCAATTTTCGATATCGCCTGTGGTGCGTTTTAGACTACTATTCGTTGCGGAGATGTTTCGGTTATCCAACCCGAAACCCGCTCAATGACATCATCTAGGACCGGGTCGAACATGAGATCGTGCCAAGCTTCCGGATAGAGATGCTTTTGCTTGGAGGGTGCGTGTAGCCGTTCGAACACAGCTTCGTTAACCTTGTTGTTGACGATTTTCTCGTGACCGGCCGTAAGCATCAGAACTGGGCAGGGAGCCGATTTAACTCTGTTTTGCACATCCTGAGAAAGCATTAATAATTCAAAAAGCATTTTGGCAGGCAATTTTGTTCTGTGCTCGACGTCTGAATCTAGCCATTTGCGGACATTGGACTCACGCGAAATCAGCTCGGACGTATATGGCAGTGCTAATTCTGTTTCGGGCGCAACCATCGCTGTCCAAACTGCGCGAATGCGGTAGAGCCAATCGAAAGTTTGCGGATGCCCGTCAAAACCTGGTGAAAACAAAACCATGCCGTCAGGCTTAATCCGCGAAGCCAGCTTCAAAGCAACTAATGCTCCCATACTGTTGCCCATGACATAAATCGGCTTGTCACCGACTTTCTCTCGAACAAAGTCGTAAGCAATTTGAGTATCGTCAAGCCATTGATTGAAAGACAGGAAAGTCTCTTTACGTCTTTTGCCAAAGCCGGCGTGGTCATGAGCAAGAGCGAAAATGCGGCGAACCTTCATTCGTCTACCCATTGCTTCGAACCAACCGCTGTGACCGCCCAAGCCGTGGACCATCAAAACGCCTGCGCGGCATTCTGAAGTCGTCCCCCAGGTGCGAGCTGTAATCGGGGCTCTGGCGGCGCCAGAAACCGGATCATCGCTGCGGGCGATTTCGGTGAGGGATGCTGTAGGTGTCAGGTTTATCTCAGTGGTCATTATGCACGTTATTATAACTTCGATAGGACCCGCATATACCTTATATGTTTAGTTGAGAAGTTTAGATGTCACCTCTTGATGCTCAGGATAGAACTGAATCCGAACACGCCACCGCTAGTGGTTTTATGAAGTGGCGTATTCTGGTGGTTTTGCTGATTGTCGCCACTGTGGTTGCTTGTGTAATTTTCTTTGGAAAGCCCGAAAAAACGCCTTTTGAGAAATCAGTTGAATTAATTAAATCTGGAAAGTCCGCGTTTGCGGTGCCGATTCTTGAGAAGTTGTCGCGAGAGCATCCGGATGATGCCAATATTTATCCTTATTTAGCTCAAGGTTATTTGAGTACAGACAGACCAGCCGAAGGACGCACCGCACTGGATACTGCACTGCGACTCAGAATTGCCGGGCGCCAACTAGCGCCGGTCGTAAATGCTTATGCAAGTTATTACACAACAAAAGGGCATTTTGCTGAGGCTGAAAAGCTCTTTAATTCTGCATCTCAAGTGATGAATGCCCATGACGGCGCGGACGAGAGAGCGCGCTTGTATCTCGCCTGGGCGGAAGAAGATTTAAAGAAGGGCGACTTTGACGTCGCCGTCAATCACTTAAAAGAAGCGAACACGCGCTCGGAGGCAGTCAGTGAGCCACTTCGTTCACTAATTCCGCATCGACTCAGTGATTGCTACAGGCAGCTGGCGGCGCTTGCCGAGACAAAAGAGAAGGACGAAAAGAAAGCGGCAACTTTGCTTGAAACTGCTTTGACAGTGGCGGACGAGCCCGTGACCAGAATGAATTTGGCGGTGATATATACGCGACTCAATAATATTGATGGCGCCATTCACAACTATGAGCTCGTTTCAAAAGGTGATCCTAATAACCTGGAAGCACGGCACCGTTTAATAGACTTATTGTGCGACAAAAACGACTTTCAAAAAGCGCAGAAGGCACTTGTCGAGCTGACTGACAGAGAGCGCAGTGTTGAAAATTATTTGCTTCTGGCTAGCCTCAATTTAAAATTGCTCAATCACGCTGGTGCTGTTCGTGCACTTGAAGATGCCTGTGATCTCAGTGGCAAGCCTGAAATTTTAAAACAGCTAGAAGTTACGCTTCTTGACTGGAGCCGACGGCTGCTGCGAGAGGGCAAGAGAGAGGAAGCCGCTTCAGTGAAAGGTCATGCTGAAAGAGTGGCGGAGCAGCTAACTCTTTTGATAGGTAAGCCTGAAGAAAAGAACGAGAAAACGGCTGAAGACGAAACAACTCTGGCTGCAAAGCCGGACGCTTATTTTGAGAAAGTGCCACCAATTGCACTCAGCTCTTCACGTATTTGGTTGGCGAAAGGCAGCTTGACTCCAGAAGGTGAAATTCGCATCAAAAATATCAGTGGCAGACCTGTCAAAGACCTTACTCTCCGTGCCGTTTTCTTTGACAATTCGCTCAAGCGCATCGCTGGCGCAGTCGGCTTACCGGTCGCCACGCCCACGTCTCCTCCTTTCGAAACCGGTGCCTCGCGCTCGCTCTATTTCTCGTGTCCTGCCATTGTGCGAGCTGAGCACCGCCTTGCTGTCGTAATTTATTGGCGTGGACGCCTTCTGAAAGAATTCCCCGTAGTAAAGCAGTAGTTTGGGCAAAACACAGACAAGTGCATATATAAGTATCGATTCGATGTTCAAGAAGGGAGTGTTTTAGTAATGACGACAGAAGTCGTGTGCAGGCACGAATATGTAACCATTTATCAGCGCAGACTCAAAGGTCTGGACCGCCGGTTGGTGGCGACACGCGCTTTCCTCCCGGTCGGTTTCAAAATGGCAGACTTCGGACATTTGAGTGAAGGAAGTTATTGCTTCTGCTCAAAATGCCGGGCGCGTTTATTTCCAAAACGTTCTCAAGCTGAAAAACAAGTTGCCCGTGAGCTTCTGGCTAAGTCAAAAGCCCAGAAAGAATTGGACGCCATGGCTGCCGGGCGTTTGGAAGAGGAAACTTTTCTGGACGGTGACGGTCAGTCAGATGTGGACGCAGAGAATGCAAAAGTTTCTTCGGCAGAAATCCATGTTGAGGAACTTGAATTAGAGCCTTTAGGAATGGAAGATATACAATCAGATAGGGTCAATATAGGCGATGATGAAGAATCTAGCTGTTTGGTAGATGATTGAGGCTGACCGGCACTTTATCAGGAAGGTCGCATGAAACGCTTATTTGATAAATTAGTAGCGCTAGTGGTGGTATTACCGCCACTGTATATGCTTTTCAGATTTTGTCGCTGGTCCCTTGCTGAAGACCTTCCTGAACCCAAACCCGAAGTTGAAGAAGAGTCTTGAAGAATTTCCTAGAAAGCAGGCTTAGTAAATGTCTCGCTATGTAGCTCGTGTTATTCGCGCAGTTGTTGTCGGAGCTCTCGGCTTCGGCGGCGGCATTGGGCTATTAATCATCATCATTTTTCTCACTCTGAAAGGCGACCAGAACGCATTTGAATACGGCATACGTTGGGGTCTTGGCATTGGACTGGTATTTGCGACATTGATGGTTGCTCTAATGCTTCCGCTTGATCTGGCGCTGCATATGTTCCGAGCGAAAGGGTCTCACGAAGAAATTTGGGAGCTTGAACAGACAAGAGAATTGGCATTCGTAGGTAGCGGGAAAGAAGTGATGGCCGCCTGTCGTAAGGCACTACTGACGGTGCCCTATGTGCACCAGGTCAGCGACGACATGGAAAATCTTGTTGCCCATGCATCGACTGGCCCGAGCTGGCGATCTCCCGGTGAAGACCTGGAAGTCGAAATTAATCCGATTTCGGAAAATAATTGGCAAGTCAAATGTGTCAGTCGTTCACGCTCCAAGAGCGTGGTATTTGATTATGCAAAGAATTTTGAGAATGTTGAAACCTGGCATAGAACTATTCTCTCTCACCTGCCAAATCCTGCCGCTCCGCCGTCGTCTTCGCCGGCTACCTGATCGCGCTTAGAGACGCTGAAATCATTTTGAGCACAGGAACGAGCTGAGCTGCCGATTGGTATCGGTCGGAAGCTTCCATTTGTGTGAGTTGAATAACCAATTCAGCTAAGTCTTTGGAGACATCTGGATTGAGTTCGCGTGGATCGGATGTGGACAGAGCTTCTGGTTCTTTGCCGGTCAGGTAAAAATAAATCGTGCATCCTAGTGAATAAAGGTCGCTTTGAGTGACCGTCTTGCCTCGCAGTTGTTCAGGGGCAATGTACGCTTGCTTACCGACCATAGTGCCGGTGGCAGTTCCAATAAATTCATTGGCGGCACCGAAATCGATGATTTTAATTGTGCCATCATCTTCTTTGACTAAATTGTCCGGAGTAAGATCGCGGTGGACAATTGGCGGGTCTTGCTCATGTAAATACCTAAGCGCTGTCACTATTTGGAGGGTCCAATCGACTACGGTGCTTTCTCTTGGCGGTCCATTTTGTTTG
>JACMKL010000559.1 GCA_014380105.1 Candidatus Melainabacteria bacterium | reverse complement strand
CCGCGCGGGCGAGTTCCGGCAATCGCACGCAACAATACACTGCCTTCGTTGCTTCTGACAAAAGTTTCTGGTGATGAGCCAATATATGAAAAGCCCGGACACTTCAAGAAATAGGCATACGGCGACGGATTGGTCGCCTGGAGAGCACGGTAGACATCAATGGGAGTGGCGGTTATTGGAGTTGTGAACCGCTGCGAAAGTACGATCTGAAAAACTTCCCCGGCGAGAATACTTTCTTTTGCCTTAAGCACAGATTCGATAAAACTCTCGCGCGTGAATGGTCCGGTCACATCAGCATAAATTTCATCCTTGCTGGCTCGCGGCAAATCCAGGCGAAGCGGCGGGAGTGATGATTGCACAAGTGAGCGCTTGATCAATTCATTGATGTGCTTCTCACCGCGCGCAGAGAAAAATGTAATCTGTCGATATTGATGATCGAATAAAACAAAGGAATCGTAAAGACCATAGCGCCCCAGTGGTACTGAGCGGACAGAATCTTTCTGTTGCGCAATGCGCTCGGTGTAAGCGGTTGCACCATAACCAAGATAGCCGACCAGACCTCCAGCAAACGGAGCATCAGCCATTATAGGATGAGGCGGAACAGGATTTTCAGCAAGAATTTTGCGAAGAAACGCAATCGGATTGTCGATTTCAATTGACTTAGAAGTGCCGTCTTTGTGGTTTTCCACCTGAGCCTTCTCATGATCGAATTCAACTGAAATAATTGGGTCGACCCCCAGAAAAGAATAGCGAGCGAGGCGACCATCGCCTTCTGTACTTTCAAACAAGAAGGCGTCCTTAGCGTCGCGCGCCAGACGATCAAATAATGCAACAGGCGTGGCGAAATCCGCTGAATAAGCGATTGCGCAGCTACCATTCTCTGCTGTTTCCACAAAATTCCTCGTCGCTTGTCTCGTATTTTTCACTGTTGCTGAAGGCTGATTCATGTCCCTAATTCCTTATTTCAAATAAGCAAAACAAAACCGCAGGTACCTCTGAGGTAAGCCTGCGGTTGGGATGCTTGAAGCCATGAACTGGCCTTAGTCTATGCGCGCATCACACCGTGCCGCGAAGGGCTTACCCGGCAATTGAAACCAGCTCCACCAGCCAAATTTAATTTGATGCGTCAACAAAATAACACTTCCAACCAAACGGGACATGCCCGAAACAGAACTCGCCAATACTAACATAGCCTTTTCCGAACTGACCCAATTGCAAGCAAACGTGAACTAGTTTTTGGGTCTGCGGAAATTGACCAGCGCGCCATCGGTGTCGGATTGCATTTTGGTTGTTGCCGCAGATCCGGCGCTGGAGCGTACCGATTTTGGAGTTGACACGAGAATGAAAGCTTTGTCTTTTGAAACTTTAAGAGGGGCACCATTATGGTCGGCGCCCTTAATAATGGCGACGACACCGCGCCCTTCATAGTCATTTTTCTGAGCATCAACATCGGTTGCCAGAATGAAAACGTGCACGGCACCGGGCGCAAACGGTGGCTCGTTGTTCCACATATTACCGTGCTCGAAAGATTCTTCGAAAGTTGATTTTTCATCAATATTGTTTTTATTCCAACCCTGGTCGCCAGAATACGAATGAAAAATCGGCGCTGATGATTTACCTGTGATTGGATTTTTGTAGCTGATTTGAGCTTCCTTCATTGACTGCGCATTTAGGGGATATGTATTTCTGAGCATATACGCACGACGCATAGAATCAGAAACAGACTTCATCGCATTGATGGTGCCTGCCTCAGGACTGGTTTCTAGATAATAGTAATTTCCGGCATCATCAATCAATGCGCCATCGGCTTCAGATACATTTATTTTGAGCGGCTTTTTCAAGGCCGAATCAACGGAGTTGATATCTGCATCGTGCAATATTTTCGCGGTCAATTCTTTGCCAGCAACAACAACCTGCCCGGCGTCGCCATCACCAAATTTCAGTTTGACTTTTCCATTTACTGAGGTGTAGCTATTTGCATATTGACTGGATGCAGCTGAGTCAGCAGGCTGATTTGCGTCAGCACTGGAAGTTGCCGACGGTGTCAAAAAACGTTGGTAAAGTTGCACACCAATTACGCCAAACAAACCAATTCCGATTAATACCATCACACCGGTCACGACAGCTTGCATGGATTCTGCTGAACTATTGTATTTCGACGACTTTGTTCGCAGTCCTTTGTAATCTCTGGGCTCGGCCTTTTGAGTCTTTTGGGTTGGCTCAAATACTTCTGGAAGAATTTCATCTCCATCTATTTGCTCTGCAGATTCACTGGGATATAGCTCTTGCTCGGGAGCTGGCGAATGCGCAAACTGCTTTTCATGCGCCGCCGCCAGTGTATTTAAATTGTCGTGATTCTCAAGCGATTCGGACGTGCCTTTCGGTTGACGAAATGAATGCATGATTTCGCCGACTTTCTCTTTGCGTTTTTTCATCCGCGACACCAGATACGCATGCCCTTCTGAAATCGATTCGCGCAGCGGGTGATTTTGAGACAAATGCCGCGCTGCCAATTCATTGGCGTTTCGATAAAAAGATTCACTCTCATCGAGCAAACTCAAACTCTCGTATGTGCGAGCAAGCTTGTGAATTAGTGAGATGTAGACTTGATTTTCCTGTCCATAAATTCGCACGGCAACATCTAGCGCCAGTTTATAAAACGCCGCCGCATCCGAATATCTTTCCAGTCCAGTCAGTGCGTTGCCCATATACTCGAGCGCCATTACTTTACTTGGATGATCGTCGGCTTTAGAGCTGTCCAAAACTTCGAGAGCTTGCGCACACAAATATTCGACGTCACCATATTTGCGCATATCCATTGCGGCAGCAGCATGCTTTAGTAGCTCACCTACGCTTTGGGTTTGTTCTTCGTGCTGTTCCAGTGACATTTAGAAAAGCCTGAGGCAAATTGACCGCTGACCAGGAACCAGATTTAACATACCCAGAAATAACGAAATCGCCGAAGGACTCGCGCCGTACCGGCAAGGCGCGAGCTGAGGCAAAACCTTAAAAGCTAGTGGTAGCAAGAGCATACAGGTTCTAAATAGACTTAGCGTGGTATGAAATAAGAGACAATGGCTTCCAAAATCCGACAGGTATCCATGACTGACCGATACGAAACCACGGCCGACCTTAACGTTATAAATGTACTTTTACTAGAAGGCTCAGGCATCGACACCGACAAAGTCCGACAGGTGCTTGAAAAAGGCAGGCAGGTCCCAGTCTACATCGATTGTGCCGGAGATTTGCCGGAAGCACTGCAGACCCTCACGCGTGGCAAAACTGACATCATTCTTTTAGAAGCCCACGACCTTGCTACCGAGACTTTAGATGCTGTTCTGAAATTTCAGGTACATGCGCCAGGAGTTCCTATCATCACACTTTGCTCTCCAGAACATGAGCATGTCGGAGTCGATAGTCTTAATTGGGGTGCGCAGCAATTTTTGGTATGGCAGCAAACTGATGGAGACGTATTGTTCAATGCTTTGAGCGGATGCGTTCAGCGCAGGCGGCTGCAAAAATATGAGCAGAGAGCCATTGCCAGCGAGCGCGAAAGTGTCGAGCAAATTTTGGAATTTTCGCCAGTCGGAATTGTCAGAATAAATCGCGACTTAAAAGTAAAAGATGCCAATCCCGCATTTTGCAGAATGTTCGGCTTGAAAACACCAACAATCTCCGGAAAGCACATTTGTGCACTTGTACCAGCTTTGTCTCCCGGACAATTTCACGAGGCGATTGCAGAAGACCATCCTATAGAGATGAACGATTTTCACCTCGGACGGACCCTCGCTCACTCTGATACAGCAACATTTTGCGACTTGATTATTTGGCCAGTAAAATCCAACGAAGGAGTTGTAACTGGATTTGTTTTGATCATTAAGGACGAAACAGATAGACGGAAGGCGTCGGAATTGCGTGACGAGTTTAATGCCACGCTCGCACACGATTTAAAAGTTCCGCTTATTGGCGCAGATCGCTTTTTAGAAAGTGTACAGAACGGTTCTCTTGGCCCCGTGTCGCCACAGTTGCTGGAAGCGCTGATGACACTGCGTCGGAGCAACAAACACATGCTCTGGCTGGTGCAAAACCTCCTTTTAACCTATCAAGATCAAGAAGGAATGCAGCTCCTCTTTATGGAAGCAATGAACATTAAAGAGGTCATCGAGGAGTGCTGTGATGAGTTGATGCCTTTTGCAAATGCAGCAAAAGTTGAGCTGGTAGTCACATTAGACGATGATGTGCCGACGCTTCTGGCAGACAGAGGTGGGATTCGCAGGGTTTTGATTAATCTCACCGACAATGCAATCAAAGCAAGTGCTCCGGGCACCAAAATTACTATTTCGGCTAGCCGCGAACGAACTGGTGCTTGCATAATCGTAAAAGATCAAGGAAAAGGCATTGAGTCCGATGTGGTGCCAACTCTATTCAGGCGCTTCTGGAAAGAACCCGATCAGCGCAAAAGCAGCGCCAGCACAGGGCTCGGACTCTATGTCTGTAAGCGAATTATTGAAGCCCATGGTGGCTCAATCAGATGCACAAGCCGCATAAATCAAGGCACATCGTTTGTGATCAAACTATCCTCTGCTCTCAATTGCAGCGTCGAATCAAACTAGTAGTTGCTGCCAACGTTTAGTCACCTCTGTATCCAAACGGTATCCAAACAGCCACTTGGATTCACGCGGGACCGCTCGTTTCCGACAGGTTTTATTCTTGAAGGTGCATCGGATTTCCACGTGAGAACTATTCGTTAGTGGCGCCGGTCTTGATAAAAAAATAGCAGTTTTACGCCCCTTGTTTTGGGGTGTCGCAAGCATCAGCGCGGGTTGCCATGAGGTAATTCAAGCCCGTATTGGTGTACTATAGAGACTTCCTCTCGGTAGCCATTGTAAACCTTGGTTTTTGACCTCGGCTGACGAAGAGGCAATTTCTAAAATCGGCCCCCCCGCCAAACGCACTTATGTTCGGAACAAAAACTATCGCGATTGACTTAAAGCCTCTAGCCAGGCGCTTCTTTGCTAGACTTTCAACGCCTAACCGGCAAGTTGATGGCTTTTACAACCGCACAGAACATAGAGTTTGCAAAAACACTTCTTTCAAAAATGGCTGGAGAACACGCTGGCAAGCTGTAGCTCTCCTGGTGTGGAATAAATGGATTGCTCCAAATTCCCCGACAATCAAACGCCGACGCTCACGTCGCATTCGCAGTCGCAAAGTTATCGAAGCGCGCTTTCGCCTTCCACTTAGCTAATTTACCACTCGAAAACTTATTTGCACTCGGGCCGCATTAGAGTGTCAGGCAATATTAGTTTGCTTGTAATGAAAAACACGGGCTGATTTCAAGCGCTTGCGACGTCATTTCGAGAAGCGATGTTCCCAATCCGAGAATAAAACAACCTAAGGTTGAGAATGGCTCAGCATGGGCTAGAATTCGAATCGTCTGAGTAGTGACAACTATTCACCGAAAACTTTGAAAGGACAAAAATCAAATGAAGAAATATCTTCTACCGATTGCAGCGAGCATCGTCTGCTCAGTGACGCTTGGCACTATCAGTGGTGCTGATGCTGAAACCTCTGCGACATCTAAAGACGGTTCCGCTTGCGACAAGAAGGCCTACTTTGAAGACATGTCTACCAAAATCGTCAAAAGCTATGCTGTGCCTAGCGGATTTGACGTTGTAAAAGCAAAAATTGGCTTTCAACTTGATGGAAATGGCAATGTTGCCAATTTGAAATTGCTCAATGATGATGACGCACCAGCCGAAGGACAATCAACAGTCACTCGCACGGCTCTCATCAAAGCGATCAAAAATGCTGCACCATTTGCTTCTCCTGGCGAATTGAAAAAGCCCATGAATTTGGTTGCCTTTTTCCAAAAGACTGATGCCGAAAAGCCTGTAGCAGTGGAAATCAAAGTAAAGTAATTGAAATTGCTTTAGCCCGAAAACAGTCGACACTCCTTACACCTGCGCAACTGGAATAGAAACTAGACTGTCATCGCTCAAAATGTGAAACCCCGGAGAGAGGAAAGCGTGCAAACGCTTTCCTCTTCTCTTTGTGGTCGTCTCAAGTAAGAGGAGTTTGCCGTTACTCTTACTGTTTGTTAGCTGCTTGAACTGCTGTTTTATTACCTGCATAAATAGGCAATTCGTCAACCAGAGTTGGAGCCTTAGGAGCCCAGTTCAGGGTTTCACGAGTTTTCTTGGAGTCAATTCTTTGGTCAAGAACAAATCCTTCTACTGCATCACCGTAGATTTTTCTTGCGTCTTCCACATTCCACGATTTGGTTTCGCCAGGGAATCCGCTTGCAATAGCGACCAATTCTGCAATCTGCTTGAGTGTCAGTGGTTGCTCATTAGTTGCATGCAATAGCGCGCCTGCGGCTGCTTTTTCAGCGGCAATATAATAGAGATTGGCAAGGTCTTCTACGTGTACGAGCGAGACATAATTTTCGCCTGTTCCAACATAGCGAGCATAACCATCTTTTTGGGCAGTCGCATAGAAGCTAGCAATCAAGCCACCTTCACGACCGTATACTACTGTTGGACGAACTACGACCGAGCGAATGCCGTTGTCTTTTGCTGCAACAACTTTCTTCTCAAGTTCCACACGCCATTGTGCAGCTTTGATTGGATTGGTTGGTGTTGTTTCATCAGCAAGAATATTTCCGGTGTTACCCAAAACCCAGGTTCCGCTTGTATAAAGGAAGGTCTTGTTTGTGCCTTTAAGCAATTCGAGAATTGTTTCTGTAGCATGCTGATCGACAGCACCATAGTCCTGATCGCGAGCGAATGCGGTATGAATTACGATGTCAGCATCTGTAATTGCCGCAGCGAATTCTTGTGGTTTGCGCAAATCACCGCGATAGGCTTTGTAGCCGCGTTTTTCTACTTCTTCGACAGCCTTGTCAGAGCGAGTCAATGCGGTCACGTTGTAGCCTTTTGCTTTAAAAAGTTCAGCGACGGCGGATCCGATATAACCTGTTGCGTTTGTGATGAATAAGTTAGCCATGATGTCGTACTCCTTAGTATCGATTGATTGTTGTTTTTTCCGGGTTTGGGTTTATCTGTATCAGGGATAAAACTCAGTTTTGGTAGCCTTTTCAGGGGATATTCGCGCGGCAATACAGTCTTCGCACGGCGGACCAAATCGCAAAATTTGGCACCGCCCGCGAAGCGCTGTCATCTAATCGACGCCACCACACGAAATGGCATCAATTGGAATTTTTATGGGGAATTATCTTTTGACCTGTGCTGTTCAGTCGTTAGCTAAACAAAAGCAGGCAAAGAAATATTCAATTTAAAAATGGTTGTACTGCAACCTAAGTATTAAGTCCCCAGTGGGGGACACATACAAACGCAGCAAAGCATGGACGGACACATCTTGCCAGCCGTTGATGGGCAAGAAGCGGATATTTGGTTTCGCGATTGAGAATTGAAGCTCACTGCGTCGTCCATCCAGTCCAAGGGGAGGTAACTGATAACAGTATACAGACTCAAAAGAAAATCTAGCCAATTGTTAAGCGATTATGTGCAAAGCAACTAAGACCAGCCCGGGATGCGGATCGACGACGCATAGAGAGGTAAGAACAATACTTCTATCAATATAGGCTAAAAACAGAAGAGCGAGCCCATTGTGGACCCGCTCTAAATAAGAGGACAGAATGTTTTCAGAACCAGATCAGTTGCGGCTCGAATTATGGACGCTCTGGCAATCCCAAATTCGAAGCACTACCAGTGGTGCAATGCAAACCTTGTTCATCCACAACAACGTCACCGCACTCATCAATACTTACATGCCAGGCATCAAAATAGTTGCGAACCAACCAGCCTTTGTTATCGTCCATTTTTGTCCAGGTCCAGCCTGTCGAGCTGCTTACTGAGACTGCCATGTTGTCATCGTCGTATGTCATCGAGTAGGTGGTATCACAATGACGATATCTAAAAGTTGAAACTCTTCCATCTTCATCACGAGTAAAGCGATCGCCAAATTCGTTGACGTAGGTTACTGATGCTGGCATCAGTCCATTCATACGTCGCTCTTTAGCCTTTTTCCATTCAGGATAATTCTCGTGAACAGCTGAATTCATTTTTGCGTCAACCTTTGACCAATGTTCTTTATAGTCTCCGTACATTTTGCATTCCTCTCATTTATTTGTTGTGGATGTTTTTCTGGCTCTATGAGAAAGGTCTCGGGACTGTTCATGCACACGCATGGCAGCCCCTATCTAATGCTTGCCTTGACCGCTAAATGATCGAGAATTTTCTCGGACATTCCTTTGCAGTCAACGATTTTCTGATCGGCTTCACCGGCTCGTGCAATATCGCGAGTTCTGTAGCCTTCTTTTAAAGTTGTCTCAACAGCTTGCTCTATCGCTGAAGCCTCAGTTTCAAGAGCAAACGAGAAGCGCAACATGAGTGCCACTGTGAGAATTTGGGCAATCGGATTGGCGTTGCCTGTGCCGGCGATGTCTTGCGCTGACCCGCCTGGTGGCTCATAAAGTCCAAAGCCATCTTTGTTGATGCTCGCAGACGCAAGCAGTCCCAGAGAGCCCGGAAGTACAGCTGCCGCATCGGACAAGATGTCACCGAACATATTTGTAGTCAACACAACGTCGAACTGCGAAGGGTCGCGGACGATTTGCATTGCGCAATTATCCACGAGCATGTCTTCAAGAATGACATCAGGGTAGCCTAGAGCCACTTCTTTAACGACCGCACGCCATAATTTCGATGAGTCAAGCACGTTTGCTTTGTCGACCGAAGTGACTTTACCGCGTCGCTTTTGAGCAGCCTTGAAAGCCACTTCAGCAACTGCAGCTATCTGTTCTTCGTCATAAACAATCAAGTCTGTAGCGGTTCTGACACCGGCTGGACTATTGAAAGTTTTGTGCTCACCAAAATAGCAATCGCCCAATAATTCGCGAATGAAAAGTATGTCAACGCCGCGCTCAATTACTTCTTTTTTGAGTGGGCAAAGATGTTGAAGCTCTGGGATGACGCGCACAGGTCTGTAGTTTGCGTGAAACGAAAAAGTTTTGCGCAACGAAAGAATGGAATTGGCTTCGCAATTTTTCCACTTCGGCAGATGCATCTCGCTGACGGGTCCACCGACAGAACCAAAGAGAATGGCATCGGCAGAGCGGCAAATAGCGTTCGTTTCGTCCGGGAAGTGAGTGTCGAATTTCTCGTACGCAGCGCCGCCAACGAGCGCTTTTGTGGTCGAAAAACGGTGACCATATTGATCTGCAATTAACTTGAGCACGCGAAGGGCTTGCTCCATAACTTCTTCGCCTATGCCGTCTCCGGGCAATACTGCGATGTGTTTCTCCATGATCTTTATTGCGCTCCTACCGTTGTCATAAATCTATTTTCTTCTTGACGCTTTCTGAATGCATCAATATCGTCTTTGTGCGAGCGGATATATTCGATGTCATCAAGACCGTTAAGCATGCAGTGTTTACGGAATTGGTCGTAGTCAAATTTGTGTGTTGAACCGTCCGGCAATTTCACAGATTGCGATTCGAGATCGACTGTCATCACATATTCGGATGAGGCGGCCGCAGTCAAAATTTGGTCGATTACAGCTTCAGGAAGTATGACCAGAAGCAGCCCGTTTTTGGCACTGTTATTGTAGAAAATGTCTGAGAAAGATTTGGCGACAACCACATTGATCCCAGCACCACACAAGGCCCAGACTGCGTGCTCGCGTGAGGAGCCACACCCGAAATTACTGTCTGTGACCAGAATGGTGGCACCATCAAATTCTTTGCGGTTGAGCGGAAAATTCGGCTCGGTGTCTTTGAAGCGCCTGAACAAATTGGCACCATAGCCATCTTTGCTGATGCTGGTCAAAAACTGCGCAGGGATAATCATATCGGTGTCGACATCTTTGATTGGAAGCGGTATCGCTCGTGAAGTTACTGAGGTTACTTTTTGCATGACGATGTTCCAGGCTCCTTACAAATATTCAGCAGGTGAAGTGATTGCACCTCTGATGGCGCTCGCCGCGACTGTGGCTGGAGAGGCCAGGTGGGTAATACTGTCAGGTCCCTGACGTCCCATGAAATTACGGTTCGACGAACTGATACAGCGTTTGCCCGGGGGCACTTTGTCATCATTCATAGCCAGGCACATCGAACAACCAGGCATTCTGAATTGAGCGCCAGCGTCTTCAAAAACCTGGACGAGACCTTCTTCCTGAGCCTGTTTCATGACGGCTTCCGAACCAGGTACTACGTACATTGTTACTGATTGGCTGACTTTGCGTCCTTTCAAAACATGGGCAACGATGCGCAAATCTTCAATGCGACCGTTGGTGCAAGAGCCGACGAATGCCCACTCAACAGGCGTTCCCTGTAGAGGTTGCCGGGCGGTCAATTTTGTATATTCGAGAGCGCGCACTGCGACAGCACGTTCGTTGGTCTCAAACTGTTCAGGGGAAGGGATATTTTCTCCAATTCCCACAGTCTGCGCCGGGTTGGTTCCCCAGGTCACCATTGGCTCTAATGTATCGAGATCGATGGAGACAACTTTGTCATATGAGCAGTCGGCATCACTGGAAAAACTGGACCAGTGTTTGACGGCAGCATCCCAACGGTCGGCTCCAGGAGCCTGAGGACGACCTTTCAAATATGCAAACGTTACTTGATCGGGAGCAACGAGTCCTGCGCGCGCACCACATTCGATGCTCAT
>JACMKL010000558.1 GCA_014380105.1 Candidatus Melainabacteria bacterium | reverse complement strand
GAGCCGCATTTGAGACTGAAGTAGAGGCAACCAATAAGCAAACAGAAAGAAGAACTGCTTGCTTCCCGATCAATCTAAGCTCGAGAATTCTCAAATCCCCTTCGCCGCTTCAAGCTTCGCAGCATCAGCTTTCTTTTTGCGTTTTTCCGCCCAGCCGTCAACTTGTTTCAACTCAGCGCGAGTCACAGCCAGGGCGCCTTTCGGCACATCTTTTGTAATGACTGCACCAGCTCCAACAACGGAATTTTCTTCCAGTGTCACTGGTGCCACCAGGACAGAATTACTGCCAGTCGATGCGCCATCACAGATGGTGGTGCGCGATTTCACTTTAGTGATGTGGTCGTAGTTGGCCGTGATAGTGCCTGCGCCAATGTTGCAGCCAGAGCCAAGCGTGGAGTCGCCTAAGTAACTTAAATGCGATGCATTGGTTCGTTCATTGATAATTGTCTTCTTCAATTCAACGAAGTTTCCAACCTTAACCTTATCGCGCAAGACAGAATGCTCTCTCAAATGCGAGAAAGGACCTACTTTGCAGTGATTTCCGATTTCAGAATTCACAACCAACGACTGCGACACAGAAGAATTGTCACCAACAACCACGCGCCCTTTCATGACTGTATTCGGCCCGATCGTGCAGTTTTCCCCAATAGTCACATCACCTGTGATGTAGCAACCCGGCAATACGACTGTGTCTTTGCCAATTTTCACTTCCGGCGCAATCCATGTTCCAGCAGGATCAACAATGGTGACACCAGATTCCAATGCCAAATTAGTGACGGCAATATCGCGCATCAAGCGCATTGCTTCAGCCAATTCAATACGTGAATTAATGCCTGCAACTTCGCGCCAGTCAGGCACTTTCGACGACGCAATGGCGTGCTTATGATCGTGCGCCCAACCAATTACATCGGTCAAATAGTATTCTTTTTGCTGATTTTCATTCTTCAAAGTAGCGAGCGCCGCTTCAGCAGTCGGCCACGAGAAGCAATAAATCGCTGGGTTGATTTCCTTGATTGCGCGCTGCGCTTCGCTGGCATCCTTGTGCTCGACGATGCCCATCACGTTGCCCTTTTCGTCGCGCACAATGCGTCCATAATTTTTGGCGTCATCGACATCGGTCGTCAAAAGCGACACGACCGCTTTGCTGCGCTTGTGCTCGTCCACGAGAGCTTTCAGCGTGGCGCCGGAAAGCAGCGGCGTATCGGCAACCGACACAACCAGCGTGCCCACAAAATCTTTCAAGCTCGGCGCCACTTGCATTAAAGCGTGCCCTGTTCCCAATTGCGGACTTTGCAAATGGGTCGAAACCGGCGTGGCAGATGGATTGTCCTTAATATGCTGTTCGACTTGCTCAGCTTCATGCCCAACCACGACGTGGATATGCTCCGGGCGCACTTCATCGGCAGCTGTCAAAAGCCTCCCCAGGATGGTTTTGCCGAGCACTTCGTGCAACACCTTGGGCAGACCAGATTTCATGCGCTTGCCTTGACCCGCGGCAAGAAGCACTACGCGAGTCCGTTCACCAGAGCCATCTTTCATATATACAACCTAAATAAGCCACCAGAACAACGGCTTATTATACGAGAAATGACATCCGCTGCTGCTTAAAACGACATCACCGCGTCCATGCAATTGAGCAAGGACTCGAAGGCAGGCTTGAATACGGGCAATTCTGAGGTTATTTCTTGCATTTCTTTGCTGTGGAAAAATTCTGGAGCAGCGCTCATCTGAGGCGGAGCATAGCCGGGTCCGAATACGGACACGCCGTGCTGCACGCGTTCCATTTGCTGTCCGAGCTTTCTACATTGGCACACATCGGCAGTTAGTGAGCGCCATTCTTTAGCTTTGATAGCCAGTTCGGGTGAAACTTTGTGCACGTCGGAGAGCGCGACCATTTCATCAACCGTATTTTCTGCGGTTTCGAACATGCGGAACGCTCTTTGCGCATCCATTCGAATGTCCATCGGCAGGGCTGAAAATCCGACTGCGATTTCTTGCTCAAGACGAGTAGACTGGCGAGCGGCTTCAGTCCAATTTTTCATCTGAAACATTTGGATGTTGCGGCGGCGCAGACTATTTACTTGTTGGTCAAACTGCAGCATTTCTTGCGAAGTGAGATGAAGACCAAATAAAGTCAAATGGACTTGGGAAAATTGACCCATTTCGGCAATTAATTCAGTGGCGCGCTCCATGTCTTCAGTATCTTTGGCAAGTTGGTAGCGAATAAAAAGCGGCATCAATTTGACGACATTTAATTTGGCGATGCGACCGCCGGCAATTGAGCTTTCCAGAGTTGCCAATTCACTGTAGACAGCCGGTGACAGTCGAGCGATTTCATCTCTGCGAATACGAATAAAGCATTCTTTGTATTCGCCCTTTTCGTGAAGTTCAAGGCGATTAATTTCCGCCAACAGCGCGCTGACCTTAAAACGCTTATCGGCATCGAGGTTTTCGAGCAACGGTCCAAGACGGGCAAGCGATTGAGCGGCGAGGTCACTCTGGGCAATCACTTCCAGGCGCTTGAGGGCATGGATAAGAACATCGATGTCGGATGGACGAATATCATCAACGAGACGCAGCACCGCGAGAAGAGCGGCTTCCGGACGTGGTCCGCGCTTCGAGGCATAACGTTCGAAGGCGACAACATAGTCATCATAGAGCTCAAGCACTTGCTGCAGACGTTCAGACAGAGAATGAGTGAGAACCTGTTGAGACTGAGTTTCAGCTACAGGTTGGCAGACCTGGTCCAGCCAGTGCTCGGCAGTAGCGAACGTAGGCGAAACAACGGCAGCAGTATTGAATAGTTGCATGTAGAAACGATTCCGGAGGGGGTAATCCAAATCTAATCAATCGAGATTGCAGATTTGTTGCAAGGAGGTACCAAACAGATTAATCGTCAGGGCATGAATAAGTCGTGAACTAGTGCGATTAATTTGGCTACGAATCACCGTCTTCTTCGGAAAAACGCTATGACTGGGCGCGTGACTGGGCGCGGCTGATTATCATTTGGTCGGTTGAAACGGTCATTATCCGGACGGAAATCGCTTGGTTTGACGGAGTCAGCGATTTTGTAATCTTTATTCCAGGCTGGTCCGAAGGCCTTTTCAATGCGAGCGCTGCGACCGGTGTCGACCCAGTCTTTGAGATTCTGAATCACCGAAACAACGCGATCACGACCGTCATACTGGTCGCCGCGAACGACCGCCCAGGTGTCTCCGATTTTTCGCATAGCCAGGGTTGCGACGTGATTGGGTCCACCATGGCGTTGGGCTCCACCTGCTTCCAGAAGTGCAAGCCGCTCCTGCCTGTTGCGCGGATAATTGCCGATATAGAGAAGTTCGTCCCCAGTCACCCGTCGCATAATTTCTTTCTGTCCACCGCCCCCGCGCCTTATGCGGTCGTGGTCTCCAGCGCCGCCATAACGCGCACCGCGGTCCATTACAGACAGCGTGCGGTCCAGGCGGTGGGCAACAGGACTGGGCTGCGAATTATCCTGGGTAGCACTCTGAATACTCCATCCGGCGCCATCGCGACGTT
>JACMKL010000064.1 GCA_014380105.1 Candidatus Melainabacteria bacterium | reverse complement strand
TAGCCAATGCCATGCAGGTGTCCGGGAAAAGCGGACTGCCAATCGGTCGTGTTCTAGTCATGCTCGACATCATCAGAAACGACACTCTCAAAGCGGCAATTCTGGCTCAATCGCTCGTTCGCGACAAGTTACTTTCACTCGAAATTGCCGTTAAAGCTGTTGGCATAGCGGCTGCGCATCAAACCTCTCTGACAGAATCATTGCAACGTCTCGGTTACCTGGAAGAAGTTTGTGAATCGACAAACAAACTTGGAGAATTACTGGTCGGCGCAGAATTGATTCAGCGAAAACAGGTTGAAGATGCGCTACACACAAGCACTCACCTGGGTCTTCCACTTGGTCGCATTTTAGTTTTGAAAGGCTTTCTACCAAGTGCAGTCGTGCAGGCAGCACTAACAGTTCAATCGCTTATACGCGACGAAAAAATTACGCAAGTAGATGGAGTTTCAATTCTCACTCTGGCTCAGGAAGAGGGATTTCATCTCGACACAGCCATCGCTGCACACGGCTATGAATTGCCCGAGCGTCCGAATATAAGACTAGGCGAGTTGCTCGTTAATTCAGATGTTGTATCAGAAACAGATCTGATCACCGCATTGGAATTTGCATTATCAGTCGACATGTTGATTGGTCAGGCCCTTATGCAGTCCGGGTTTATAAACGAAACTATTTTAGATGCTGCTCTTGGTCTTCAGGAAATGGTTCGCTCTGAGCAAATGACTGCAGACGAAGCGGCTGAAGCGCTTAAGATGATCAGCCAGCACGGTTGGGACGTCAACAATTGCATGAGCGAAATCAACAAGTCGCAATTTAAGACTTCCAATCTTGTCGGACTGGTAGACCTGCTCAAACTGGCAGGTTTGCTGAGCGATGAATCATTGCGACGCGCCATCAAAACAGACGACCGCAAGGTCAAACCATTCGATGAAGTATTGCTTGCCACCGGACAAATGACGGAAGCTACTCTGCACGTCGCCTTGCGTTGTCAGTCTATGATTGATGACGAAAGTCTATCGGTGGAACAGGCGATTATTGCGCTCCACCACTGGCAATGGAGTGGATCCACGTTGCCTGAGATCATCGACAAATTTGGTTGGAAAACTCGTGCTCGCAGACAGATACAAAAAACCATTCACGATCTGCCAGCGGTCGCTCATTTAGCAGTAGCACCATCGAAAAATGCCACCTGGGAAGCAAAGAAAGACAAAGTAGTCTCGTAGCTAAATTCTCAGCGTCTCAAAACCAGACAAAATGGGAATTCATTTATAGAATTAGGTTAGTGAATTTGGCTGGTTTTTTGTAGGTTATTTCGTGCTGTCAGCGCAACAGGGAATGCCGTCGAGCGAACGAAAATGTTCGACATGCGAACGGACTTATACGGAAGGGCTTGAATATTGCCCTTTCGACGGCAGCGCACTGACGGTCCCTGGCAAGCCTGCAGCTCAGGCTGTCGCAGGTACCTATGCAGTCGGGCAAACAGTTGCTGATAAATATGCCATCTTGGGTCCGCCCATCATTGGTCGACACACTGCTGTCTATCGCGCCCGCGACACGCAGGCAAATCGCGTTGTAGCATTGAAAGTAGTGCTTAGCGAGCACAAGGCGAGCAAAAGCATTAATACTCGCTTTCAAAATGAAGGCTATCTACTGAGCGCGCTTGCGCATCCGCACATAGTGAGCATTTACGATTTCGGCATCACTCATGAACAAACGCAATTCATGGCGCTAAAGTTTATCGAAGGAACAAGTCTCTCCGATTTGATGAAGCATGAAAAACGCGTCGAGCCAAAACGCATGATTGTGATGTTCACACAAATATGTGCCGCGCTAGAAATATTGCATCAAAAAATGAAAATACATGGTGCCCTCTATCCGCACCATATTCTCTTGACGCCGACAGGCAGCGCTGATTTAGTAACCTTGATTGATTTTTCTCGCTCGCAATCTCTGGGCATCAAACAAGTCGACCCACCAGAACTGGACTATTTCGGTGATATTTCCAAAGGAGTTTTGTTCGCCAGCCCAGAAGAAATGACAGGCGAAGCGATGGATGATCGCTCCGATATTTACGCCCTGGGCTGCGTTCTCTATCAAGCACTCTGTGGAGTGGCGCCTTTTGAGGGAACCAACGGAGTAGATGTTCGCAATAAACATCTCTCCAAAAAACCTATACCACCATCAACTGTATCACCAGGTTTGAGACTGCCACAGCATCTTGATGCAGTAGTTATGAAAGCGCTCGAAAAAATGCCGGATAAACGGCATCAAACTATTGAGAAATTTTTGCGCGACTTAAGAGCGGCTTCAGCCAGTTAATTCACTGAGCACGCCAAAGCGGAATGTACTTACCTTCTGGGGTGAGCTGATATGGTGCCCAGGCAAAGCTGAATAAATCAATGGAGACATTGGTCTTTTTGGCAGAAACAACTGAAGTGTCAATTGTGCTTTCAACCTGATCATATTTCGCTCGAATTAAAGCCACTTCTTGTTGTATTAGTTTTTCAATTTCGACCAATTTCTGTTGAGCGGCTTCAAGATTATCGCTTGCTCTTTCCACATCGCTGCGCCCGGAGGCAGAGCGGGTAGCAGCACGTGCAGCGGATGTAGCGCGTCCAATTGTGGACGACGTGCCGCGTCTACCGAAGATAGTTCCAAATACAGTGGCACCAATAGATATTGCAGTCTGCATATCTTGTGCTTGCCGCTCTTGGTCTTCTTTCTGCACAGCTTGTTCAGCTAACCGAATTTTATTTTCTTGTGTCGATAACCGTTCTTGATATTTACTTACGAGAGCTGCGGTTTCGCTATCTCTCAGCTCGCGCGCGCGCTCTCTGACTCTGATCCGAAAATCTCTATCAGTTTCTTCCACATTCGAATTTAATTTGAGCGGCGGACACACTAGAAGATAATGCTTTTCTTTTAAGACCAGCCAATCAAGGAATTTTTTATTCCAGACTTTGTAATTTTTAGATTGGAACATCCATTCGGGTGGGCGAATAAATTGCGCATTGGATTTCGGCTCAACAGAAAGATCACGCTCATCAATTATTTCTTGCGTTGACTCATCCAGTCTCACCCCAACAGGTTCTTCAGAAACAGGCAGAAGCCAGGTCCGCTTAGCTGGATGGTCTAATTTAGTTTTTATGTCAGTAAATCTGACTTGTATATTTGTGAGCAAACAAGGTGCATAAATAATTCTGGCATTCTCCGGAATGACTTGCTTGATGGGCAAAACATACTGACTGACATCTGGTGGCAGAATAGGGCGAGCATTTTTATCTGCAATTTTGGAAGTTGCTTTTGCTTCTACTGAAATTGCTTTTGCATCCGGCGTTATTGCTTTTGCAGATTCACTTTCGCTATTTTCTATCTTGGCAGCATGAGCTGCGCCCGCTTGTTTCTTGGTTTCCATCAAACGCTTGATCTGCATTTTCGAAAGCGGTCCACGTAAATAAGAAAGCGTAAAGCGAGTCTTGAAAGTAATCAGTCCATCACCATTTGTATTGTGCAGAAGGAAAACACGTTTCTTTAGTGATGAGAGCATTTTGTCGATAGAGGCTCGGTCAAAATTGCTGCCGTGCTCTGAGGCAACGCTCTCCAGTCCGTCGATCAAGCGCAGCTTATCTCTTTCAGTTTGTAGTCTACCGACAAACCAGGTTCCAGCATTCGACAATCCCTTGTAGTCCAGGTCTACTGGGTTTTGAGTGGCCAAAACAACCCCCAAACCATAAGCGCGCGCTTGTTTTAGCAAGGTCAAAAGCGGTTGCTTCGAAGGTGGATTTTGTACCGGTGGGAAATATCCAAAAATTTCGTCCATGTATAGAATGGCTCTGAGACTACTGGTGCCTGTCTGAGATCGCATCCACGAAACAATTTGATTGAGCAGTAATGATACAAAAAACATTCTTTCAGTGTCTTGCAAATGCGCAATAGAAAGAACAGAAACTTTCGCCTTCCCGGTCTCGGAATATAACAAACGGCTGATGTCCAGCGGCTCACCGGTCATCCAACTTTCGAATCCAGGAGAGGCAATCAAATTGTTTATCGACATAGCCAGTTCGAAGCGCTCTCCTTTTGGAAAAAACGATTCGAGGTCGAGTGCGCCGATTTGGTTAATTGGTGGCGTCTGGATCATGCGGACCAGGTCAATCAAGGTCAAATTCTGACGATTTTTCCAGGCTGTTTGAATAAGTGTACCGATGAAAATACTCTCGCGCCCTCTCAATGGATCAGAAGTGATGCCAGCCAGGCTGAGCAGACTTTGACTGGCGACACCCACACGCTCACGCAGCGACTCTGCATCATCAAGAATTTCGTCTTCCGGGCACGAAAATGATTTCAATACTGAAAGCTGAATGCCGGACGAACTGAATGGCGTATATATAGAAAAGTCGGCGCTATCTTTTAGACGTTTGACGCGAGCGGCATCTTGCCCATAACTGCGCAGCCCTTCTTGCCACAATTTCGCCTGCGCACAAGCGAATTCTTCGACTGACTGTCCGTTTAATTGTGCTTCTTCCGCACTGACCCAGGGCTGAAATTCAGCCGGTGAGAGATTTTCAAATGTCAGTAAAACGTTTGCGATGTCCCCTTTGGGGTCGATAGCAATGACAGGAATATTGTCGATCGCCGCTTCTTCAATAATGTCGATGCACAAGCCAGTTTTTCCTGAGCCGGTCATACCAACTACAACGGCGTGCGTGGTGAGATGACGAGACTCATACAAAAGATATTGATCATCTTCTTTATCGGTGGAAAGGTTGAAAGGTCGGCCCAGATAAAAAGCGCCGAGTTTCTCGAAATCATCTACTTCTGACGGCAATTCTTTTAACCCTCTCTGGTAAAGCCAAACGAGCTTCGCAAGCCCTTTCCGTGAAAGTTTATCTTAAAAGTTTCCCCATTGCATTCAGGTGGAGGGAAAACTAGTATGTGGATGTCAAGAATTTGATTACTGCCACAAATCCCTCGTGGCGGTTGGCGTCATGCATCACTTTTTACGATGAGGGGAATTCCATGAAAAATCACACAATCGCCCTTAATGCACAAGTTTCTGAAACATATGAACAAGTTGTTTTGCGCCTCGACGAACTCGAAACTTCAGGTAGACATTCTGTCATTTACGAGATTGCGCGGATCGACGCGCTGCTTGGAATTGTCTTCCATCAGGATCTCAGCTACCACCTTGTGAACCGGGCTACTGCCTGATTAACACAATGCCATCAGACCAAGAAGTCAATAAGTCTATACTTGTCACAGCATGCGCATGCACGCTCTTCGGGGTTTTCGAAGTGAGTGGGAAAGCGCGCAATTGCAAATGACGAGTTAGACAAATTGATGGATGGGTTTCGAGGACGGCATGGCAGTTAATAGCAGAACAACTGACGGACGCATCACACTTTCCACAATTGTGATGTCACTAATTGCCATTGGCTGTTTCGCTATAGCAGTTTCCTCGCCGCACTTGAGCGCAATTGGCGGACCTTACAGTCAGCCTGAGCCGCCAACACCGCTGGCGCCACCGCCTATTCCACAAATGCCGGTTTCGCCTTTCAATCCGAAAGTGCCAGTATTTGTGCCGACTGATGTCACCAATCTCAATAGCGGCGCGATGACAAACTTGAGCGTGCCTGCCTTGTGGGCTTTGTCCGGTATTCAAACTATTCCGGACAATCAATTTCCGAAAGAAAGTGAATTGGGTGGATCTGCCGAATGGGTTTTGGTAAGAGCCAGACCTGAC
>JACMKL010000557.1 GCA_014380105.1 Candidatus Melainabacteria bacterium | reverse complement strand
TTGGTGGAATGGTGTTTTTACTCTTCGGAATAGAACAATGGCTAGAAAGCAATTTCATTGTGCCCCAACTTTTGGGTAAACAAGTTGACTTGCATCCCTTAATCGTATTGTTTGCGATCTTAATTGGCGCCACCATCATGGGCTTACCAGGCGCGTTGGTTGCAGTGCCTGTTGCAGCAGCAGGATTATTCTTAGCGCAAGAATTCTATTTAAAGCCGCTCAATAACACTGATACCACTGACGGTGCTACATAAATCTCACAATCAGCGGTGTGCAGAACCTACCGCAGATTGGACGTCTAACTGATCGCGCTCGAGCAAAGCCAGCAATTCTTTCAGCATTCGAAGCGGTAAGTCAGGTCCACCGTAGATGAGGGCGGTGTAGAGCTCTACGGCACTTGCACCCTGACGGATAAATTCATAAGCATCGGCTCCGGAAGAAACACCGCCACAACCAATTATTATTTGCTCGGCAGACTTGAGACGATAGACATTTCTTACTAAATCCAGTGCCTTGCTTTTAAGGGGAGGTCCACTCAAGCCGCCCATGCCCATCTCTGTCACACGAGCCGGAGCAGTCACCAAACCAGCGCGCGCGGTGGTCGTATTGCCGAGGATAAAGCCTTTCACACCAAATTTATTGGCACTCTCAACAGAACTTTCGAGCAGTGTTGGCGAGCTATCCGGTGAAAGTTTGAGAAAAATAGGCAGCCCACGAGAGTTAAGTGAGCTCACGCCAGCCAAGATCTGGTCCAGTTCTTCAGTCTCTTTCAGAATTCCTTCGTGAGTATTCGGGCAGCTTACATTGAGTGTCACAAAAGATACGGGCAAATCTTTGATTGAAGAAAATGAATGCAACATATCCTGAACAGCCAGTTCGCCATTAATCGCAGGCAAATTTGTTTTTGCTATGTTGATACCAATCGGAATCGAAAACTGGGATTTCGCTAATCTATCTGAAATAGCATCCGCGCCATCACCGTTTAAACCTAACCGATTAATCACAGCCTCATCGTCAACCAGGCGGAACAGACGGGGCTTAGGATTGCCACCTGTGGATTGTCCCGTGATTGAACCCACTTCGGCAAAACCAAATCCAAATCCAGACAAGCAGCCAGTCAAATGTCCATTTTTATCAAAGCCTGCCGCCAGCCCAAGTGGATTTTCCAGCTCCAGGCCTGCAACCGAAGTCCGCAAACGTTTATCCACGACCCGCTTACCGATCCAGCCGGCTGCAATAGGCGCAAATTGGATAGCCAACTTATGAGCCTCTTCCGGATCAAACTGGAAGAGAGAAACGCGTAAAGCTTCATACCAGCCCGGCGTTGGAGCCATGGCGGGATTATCAACACCTTCGAAGTTCTGATCAGATGCTGTGGTCATGATTAATTTAAGGACCTTCAAGGGAAAGATATCTCTGAAGATAGTTTAGTCCATCGCTTCTGGGAAACCGAGCTTACTTGGGCAGAAAAGTTTGACAGAGAACCTTCAGCGAGCAACTTCAGAAAATATCTGCAGCGAATGCGGTCAGACCTATTCGCGCGACACTAAAATCTGCCCAAATGATGGCACCCGCCTGATTGCGCCAAGACAGCGCAAGGAGCCGGAGATAAAAGTTTTTGAAGCGCCAGCAGGGGACGACAAATCTATAACGGCTACGGCAGTGGTGACCAGCGAAAATTGGAAATCCGAAAACCTTTTCGAGCATTGCGATGACGACGACGAAGATGATCAGCCTCTCAATTCTTCAAAAAGAGTTGCGGAGAAAATGCTCGGACAAATAGTCAACGAACAATATCAAATTATTAGCGCCATCGGATATGGTGGCATGAGTATCGTCTTTAGAGCAAAAGATCTCAAGCTGGACAAATTCGTCGCATTAAAAATGCTCCTGCCTCACCTGATGAATCAAAATCAAAGCATGCAAAGATTCAGACAGGAAGCTCATTCCGCCAGTTCGATCAGCCACCCGAATGTAGTTGCTATTCACAATTACGGCGAGACCGATACTGGTCAGCCATTTTTGATTATGGACATCGTGGAAGGCAGATCTTTAGCCGCATTGATAAAACGAGAAAAGCGTCTGGAGGCAGACCGAGCACTAAACATTTTTGTGCAACTCGCCTCAGCACTTTCACACGCACACCAGAAAGGCATTATCCACCGTGATCTTAAACCGAGTAATGTGCTCCTGACAGAGCTTGACGGCGAAAAAGATATTTGTAAAATCGTCGATTTCGGTATTGCAAAACTCTTGCCTCACGAAGGTCGCGACGCCGTCAGCTTAACGCAAACAGGAGACGTTTTCGGCAGCCCACTCTACATGAGCCCGGAGCAGTGCAAGGGCGAGAGACTTGATCATCGTGCCGACATCTACTCGATGGGTTGTTTGATGTATGAAAGCGTTGCAGGTAGCCCGCCTCACGCAGGCGCCAATATGCTAGAAGTACTCTACCGTCATCTCAACGAGGTGCCAAAGAGCTTTAAAAATCTAAAAATTGGTCTTGTCGTACCTCCGCAATTGGAAGCCATAATATTCAAATGTCTGGCCAAAGACCCTGCACTGCGCTATCAATCGATGCAATCATTGCAAGAAGAATTGAAGCAATTATTGACGTCGCGCAAAAGTAGTCTGCTCGGACGTTTAAGCACCAAGTGGGACTTATTTGTATTACGTCAACGTCCGCGTAAAAAAAGCGAGTTTATAACTCTTGCTGCACTTGCAATCTCGCTGGTGGCGTTTCTTGGCACTGGTGCGTATGTAATATCACTCTACACTTTCGCTGATGAATCACCAATTTTCAAACAAGCAGTTGAATGGCGTGGCAAAGCTGTTTCAGAACCGAAGAAAATCGGACAATCGGCAATGTCTCTCTATGCACGCGATCTCGAAATTGCATCTGCTGCGCTAAAAAATCAAGATTTTACGAAAGGTCTGAGAATTCTAGAAGCACTGTTACCTGTAGCCAAAATGATGGCGGTCACAAGTCACTGGGATGAAGCTGTCAAAGCATACGCCCTGGCATTAGAAATCAGCACTCGCTGCAATGGTTTGTATACGGTGCCCACTGTGCGAATGCGCATCGAGCTCGGGCGCGCGTATTTCATGACCAAGGATTACTCATTTTCACTCAGAGAATTTCTGCTGTTTCAGAGAGGCGTTCGTGAAGTAAGGCTAGACGAGCAGACTGAAAACGTTATGATAAGCCAATATTACGTGGCTGAGTCGCTTTACGCCTTGCATCGCTACGGTCAAGCACTACAGGTTTATCAAAATATTCTGAAAGAAATTGATGGCATCGGTCTTGCCTGGACAGGTTTTAACCCAAGCGACATCGAAAGATATAAAAAATTTGGACAATATTTTAAAAAGTCTGAAGATTATGCAACCGTCCTCAGTCACTTTGGCGATGTTTTGGCAGAACAAAAACATCCGGCAGAGGCAGAAGCAATTTACTTGAAAGCGGCAGAATGCTGGAAGACACTTCGATCAGCTGACAATGAAGGCATTGCCTATTTGCGCGCAGCCCAGATGCAGCAAGCTTTACACAAGGGTGCCGAACAAAATTATGAAGAGGCGATCAAAGCTTTTAAAACACAGAATTCGAATGTCCTGGCTTCAGTAGCTGCCAAAGCATACTCAGACTATTTGTGGAAGAAAGGGCAAATTATTTCTTCAGTAAACTGGAAAATTGATTATTCGAGAATGATCGCCAAAGCGAAACAAGAAAACTAGCGTGGACGCTTCTTAAGTGCTTCTTCCAAGTCGGCTGTGCCATCAGACAGCCCGGCGCCTGGATTGAGAGGATCCATCATAGAATCGCCACCCTCGACCAGGACAGACATTTCGTCCTTCACTTTTTTGTAGCCGCTCGGCACAACAAAAAGGGATTCAGGAAAAGAGTTTTTCTTAAAACTCAGTGTGTCATAGCTGAGTTCCACTTTACGCTGCTTCTTTCCATACCACTCACGCGTTTCTTTGATGCGCAGCGGGAAGCCAAGCTTGCTGTCATACTTCATGACGAATGACTTCCGATACATCTCAACGAGCGCAGGAGGCACCGGCAATTTATTGGCGAACCACCACTCCTCGGTGTACGTCTTATCGCGAGGCGCCGGTTGACTATTGCTGCGTGAGCGAGTGTAGCCGACCGCATGCAATCCGCAAATCTGTTTCTCACCGATTTTTTTCCAGGTCGAAAAGGGAGTAAAACCGCGATCATTAGCCGAAGTTTCATCATGGTGATAAAAGGAAATTTTCTCACGCCACTTGTCCATCGGACTGAACACATATTTTTTGGTCTGAATATTCATGAAATACATATTGTCGCCAGGCAATGGCTTCAACAACGTGTAGTGAGTAGTTTCAAAACGCCCACCATATTTGTTGACGACCATCCGAATCTGACCAGCAATCCGTTGCCATTGCTGTAGTTCATAGCCGGGCAAGGGAGGTCCGGACGGAGCCTTCGCCGAGATGACTTTATCTTTTGCCTGAGCAACTTTTCCTGTCTCAGGCTTTACGTTGTCAGTGACCGCCTTGCCGAACACTTCGGACGCAGAAAAGAACAGAGAAACAATGACAAAGCCACCGAATAACGCCCGATTCATCGCAATCATTCCCTCTTCTCCAAGAGCCACAGACACTTCAAGACTAGATACTACTCTTTTTTCTAAAACTGGACATTTAACGCCACAATTATCCCCAAAAGGGTGACGATACCGCGCTAAAAGGGGGAATGTAATGACTGTGTTCCATTGGAGAGTCCAATCTGTCCGACGAATCACTAGCGGCAGTCTCAAAGAGTGAAGTCAAAGCTAAGCAGTGCACTACCTGTTTGGCGATTTTCACTGACGACACGCGCTTTTGTCCACAAGACGGAACAAGGCTCGCTGAGCTAAACGGCACTGCACCGGAAATCGAGCCTGAAAGTCTCGAGGCTTTGCCTGAAGGTTTGTTGTCATTGGATGAATCTAAGCCCGGAGAAGATTTAAGCACCACAAAAACTTTCAATACCAATATCGAACCACTTCAAATTAGCTCCATGGATTCGCGCCTAGATCTGGTCGGGCAGGTCATCGAAGAGCGTTATGATATTTTAGAAACGCTCGGGAAGGGCGGAATGAGCGTGGTTTTTAAAGCGCGAGACAGACGTCTTAAAAAAGATGTTGCGCTCAAAGTTCTTATGCCGCATTTGACTGCTGATGCTCTAAGTATTCAGCGCTTCCAGCAAGAAGCCAGTGCAGCAAGTAATCTCGATCATCCAAATATCGTCAAGGTCTACAACGTCGGCTCCACAGCGTCCGGTCTACCGTTCATGACAATGGATTATTTATCAGGACGCTCACTTTCGGCAGTCGTGAAAGATGCTGGAAGACTTGAGTATGCAGAAGCACTCAATATATTTATACAACTTGCTGGTGCTCTTGCGCATGCTCACGAGAAAGGCGTAATTCACCGCGACTTAAAACCGAGCAATATCATCGTTTCGTCAAGCGGGGACGAAAGTGAAGTGGTCAAAATAGTGGATTTTGGAATTGCAAAATTACTCTCGCAGGATGGGCATACTCAAGCGAAACTGACTCAAACCGGAGATGTATTCGGAAGTCCACATTACATGAGTCCCGAACAATGTCTCGGCGGCGAACTCGATGAACGCTCAGACATTTATTCGATGGGCTGCTTGATGTACGAAGTGTTGATTGGACGAACTCCTCACCAAGGTGAGTCGACTTTGCACATTCTCCACAAGCATATTTCAGAAACACCACCGAGCTTTAAATCGGCCGCACCACAAACTAACTTGCCAGAACAGTTGGAAGCAGTTGTATTTAAGTGTCTGGAACGGAAGAGGGAAGACCGACTTCCTTCAATGACGCAGCTAAAGAAAGAGTTGACCAGACTATATCTTTTGAAAGAGAATAATCCGTTAAGACGGTTGGCAGCACAGCTTTCCCTGGCGTGGACAAAACGTCCGAAATTAAGCAAACGAGATAGAATTTTCACTGGCGTGTCTTGTATTCTCGCAGTGGCAATTTTTGCAGCTGTTGGCAGTGGGTACTCATTCTATCAACAGACCAACTATTCTCCGTGGCTAAATTACTCTTTCTCCTGGATTACGCCACCTCCACCTGCGCGAATCGAAAGCGAGAAAGTGGCAATTGTTCTCGGTAACGTTGACATGATTATGAACCGCGCCGGAAAACTCCTGAAAGAAGGGGCCGAAACCACTGATACAATGGCTCGCCAACTGAATAACGTAGCGGAAAAGTTGTTTCGGTATGGTCATTTGGAAGACGCAGTCAGGTGCTACGAGAATGCTGAAACCTACACCAAAGAATCTGCTGGCGCAAATTCAATTATGTATTCGAACCTACTATTCTCTCTCGGCAAATGTTATTTTTTCCTCGAAAACTATCCGAAAGCGCACGTCTATTTAGTGAAGGTTCAACATCATGCTGAATGGGCCGCAAGCCAAAATATGCGTGCGGAACTGGACGCGATGGTTGGCGATACGTGGTTCTTTATGGGCAACGCTAACGAAGCAGTGGAATGTTACGAGAAAGCGATGGGACGCTGGTTTAACTATGGTGGAAAGTCGCCTCGATATTGTCTGACAGCAGTGCGACTGGCAGATCTTTTGAGCAAGTCAGAACTTAAATCACAGCTTGAAAGTGCAAAGAAGTACTACATTTTGGCACGAGAAGTTTGGGAAAAGGAAGGGAAGAACAATGCTTCGAACGTGGCAAACTGTGATTTTAAGATAGCGCAAACTTTGATGGCCTTGCACGAAAATGAAAATGCTCTGAAAGAATTTGGCAAAGCCAATCGTGATTGGCAAACTGCTTTGGGTAAGGACAATCCGAGGCGCGTTCCAGTCCTGATGGCATACTCCAATGCCCTCTGGAATAACGAGAACTATGACAAAGCGCTTTTGACCAGGCTTGAATGCTGGAAAATCCTCATGGCCGGCAAGGACGAAGTGCAAAATAACGAATAAGAACTAGTGATCGGCTCTGGAAGACGAAGGCTTATATACATCTAGCGGTTCATCCATCAGGTCTTGCTCATCAGAGAAGAATACTTCCATTTCACTGCCTGCCAGCTTGTATCCGGAGGGCATAATATAGGCACTTCCAGCGACCGGTTCTTTCACTGCAGAAAATGTTTCGTAATCACGATCCTTAACCGTTTGTACTTTCTTTTGACCATGCAATCCTGTCGACTTTGTAAATGTAATCTTGTGCAATTCATGACGAACAGGAACGCCATCAGGGACACTAGCGTCCAGTTTCAAAAGTGAAAATATCAATTTTTTCGCATCATTCGGAAGTTCAACTTCTGTTGTCACCCACAGAAAATCTTCCAATGTCAATTCTTCCGATTGCTTGGTTGTGCGTTTATAGACTTTGCATGGATAACCAGCCACTTTTTCGCTCGCTTTTAGTTTCCATGGCGTCCGTTCGAGAGCGTGACTATTATTTGCAAGCAAAACCTTCGAGCGCTTCATCCAGCCATCCTCGGTATAAACACAATATTTTTTTGTGTCGTCACTAAAGACCGAGATCTTTTTAGTTTTCGAATTCAAAATCATGGACATCGAAAGCGACTGTAGTCGAATTCCTAATGCGGACACATATGAGGTACTTTTACCGACAAATCGAAATTGTTGCTTCAGCACCAATCCCGGTACTGTAGCCCCTTTCTTTCTTACATCTTCTATAACACCCTCTGCCTTTTTTGCCTTATTTGCTGCTGGCGGTTGAGCGTTGAGAGGCATGGCTGGGGCAAGCAGCAGCAGACATAAAAGAGCCATTACGGCCTGTTTAGACTTCATACAGAATGCTTCTCCGGCTCTTTCACGGAAGTTGAGGAAGTCGGAGCGGTATTGTCGGAAATTTCATTATCCGGACGCTTCGGCAGCCGGCGCAGGAGCCAACCTTGAAAGTCATCGATGTAAGTAAACACGACTGGAATAACAAGCAATGTCAGCAATGTTGCAGTAATCAAGCCACCCACCACTGATATCGCCATTGGTGCACGTGCTTCCGATCCCGCGCCGATACCCATCGCAATCGGCAACATGCCGGCGATCATGGCTATCGTAGTCATTAGGATTGGACGCATCCGAGTTTCACCGGCTGTAATCAATGCCTCCCTTCTAGGCAAGCCTTGTTTCATCGCCATGAGTGCATATTCGACAAGCAGAATGGCGTTCTTAGTGACAAGTCCCATAAGCATTGTGATACCAATCAACGCATATAAACCGATTGATTGATTAAAGAAGACCAGTCCCAGAAGCGCACCACAAAGAGACAATGGCAGCGACATCATAATGGTCATTGGATGGAGGAAACCGCCGAACAGTACTACCAGAACTGCATATATGAGTAAAACTGCACAACCAATGGCTGTACCGAAACCGCTAAATACATCTCGCTGAATTTCTACGTCGCCTAATGGTTGTTCACGAATGCTCTTGTCCATTGTTTTGAACGCAGGCAATTTGTGCACTTCCTTAAGCGCTTCACCAAGCGTCAATTTCGAATCAAGACTGGCTTCAATTGTCACTTGCCGCTCGCGGTCGAATCGGTCAATCTGGGATGGACCACTGCCGAATTCTAAACCAGCGACACTCTTCAAAGGCAACAACTTACCGTTATTTCCTTGTACTTTCAGGTTACCGATGGTGGCAATATCGTTTCGATAATGAGGGTCTAATTGAACCCGAATATTGATCTGTCTATCCTTCAAATCAAATTTTGCCAGATTGGCGTCTGAATCACCAAGTGTGGCAATCAGCGCAGTGCGCGCTATTGTCATCACCGATACACCCTGCCTTGCGGCTCTTTCAAAATCCGGTTTAACAAGAATTTCTGGTCGCAACAGTGAAGCACTGGAGGTGACATCGCTGAGACCTTTTACAGGTCGCATCTGGTCTATCAGTGTTTCAGCGGTCTTCTCGAGCTTATCCGGCGCGTTGCTCGTCAGGGCAATACGTACAGGCTTCCCAGTCATTCCTGAAGATCTCGAGAAACTCAGGCGTACGCCGGCGACCCCTTTGATTTCCTTGCGCAACATTTCTTCGAAGCCTTGCTGACTGATGTGTCTATCTTCCTTTGCCTTGAGGGAGACATAAATACTTGCCTTATTAACTTCGCCCATATTGCCGGCGGAGCTGCGGCGCGAAGCAGTCGGAGTGCCGATAAATGCAACTACATTTTTCACTTCACTGTGCGATTTGACGATGTTGGTCAGTTGCTCGCAAACCTTTTCTGCATCAACCAGAGCCGCACCAGGAGGAAGTTCTACGTTCATCAATATTTCGCCGCGGTCGACATTACTGATTAGTGATGTCGGCATAGTTTTAAATAGCATGATACTGAATGCAAACAGAATCACAGACAGAATCACAGTGACTACCCGGTGATTGAGCGCCCAGATCAACATTTTTTGATAGATACGCATCATCGAGCTGCGGCCCTTATGCTCAGGCATGTCCTTCATCCCGTAGGCTGCCATCATTGGTGTCACCATCCGCGCCACCAGCAAAGAGAACAAGACAGCAACTGTTACAGTCAAACCAAACTGTTTGAAGAATTGGCCGGGGATGCCGCCCATGAATGCTACCGGTACGAAGACAACGACAACAGTAAGTGTGGTGGCAACGACAGCCAATCCGATTTCTTCTGCCGCCTCTATTGAAGCTTTGAGAGGTGATTTGCCCATCTTTAAATGGCGTACGATGTTTTCAATTTCAACGATGGCATCATCGACGAGGATACCGATCACTAGTGCCAATCCTAGAAGTGACATACCGTTGAGCGTGAAACCCGCCCATTGCATGACAGCGAAAGTCGGCACTACAGATAAAGGAATTGCTATCCCAGAGATGAAGGTAGCGCGCCAATCTCTAAGGAAAAACCAAATGACGGCGACGGCAAGGAGCGCGCCGAAAACCAACGAGTCGAGCGATGCATCATAGGATTCTTTGACGTACTTTCCGTTGGAGCGAATTTTTCTTACTTGAATATCTTTAGGTAAAACTTTATTGAGCTCGGCTAATTTTTTATCGACGCCCTTTTCAACATCAACAATGTTGCTGCCTGTGCTTCTGACGATCGAAAATACAACCACTGGCTTATTATTCATGATCGCCATTTGGCGCACTTCGGAAGAGCCGTCTGTCACCTTTCCTAAAGTATCCAGACGAGCATGT
>JACMKL010000556.1 GCA_014380105.1 Candidatus Melainabacteria bacterium | reverse complement strand
AGTTTCGCTATCCCGTGTTATTTTCCGCACTGTGCCTGCATCTAGGCATTGACTTAGTAATCAATCTTCCTGTCTTTGAATGGGCATTCATAGTTGGATTAATCACTTTTGTGGAACCAGCAGATGTACGCAAAGTTTATTCGTTTATTCAATCAAAATTCTTTCCTGAGTCTACGAACGCGTCTGTCAGTCCGGCGCCGGTGACGTCCCAAGTAGTGGACTCTCCGATTCAGTAAACTAAGCATACGCAGTTAACACTTACGGCTTACTCAGTGGCTTGATTTCAAGATTGTTGATGTCACCGCGAAACGGCACGAATTTTGCAAAATCTTGAGCCATGAAAGCATCGAGTTGTTTTTTCATGTCTTTTTTGCGCGGATGAACAGCAACGCTAAAGCCTTGTTCTCGCAACTTTGCAGCTGCTTGCATGACGTCCCTACCACTATCGCGATCAGGGTCAAAAATCAAAGCGAGCTTTTCGCGTCCGTCCTTTGGCGTGACACCCTGGTCGAGTAAAACACCGATGATACGCTCGAATCCGATCGAAAATCCGCAAGCCGGAACTTCGCGTCCTGAAAATTTTCCGACCATGTTGTCGTAGCGTCCACCGCCACCCATTGAATAAGAGTAGCCCTTCATGCCGATTTCGAAGATGGCACCTGTGTAGTATCCCATTCCTCTAACTAGAGTCGGATCGAAGATAACATCGTATTTGCTCTCCGCAGTCGCTTCGATTGCTGCAATAACATCTTCGAGTGATTTGAAGACAGCGTCTAGATCTTCGCGGTTGAGCGTGGCTTTGAATTCGGCAAGATTCGTTCCTTCTGGCGGAGCTTTCTCCAAAATATTCGCCAATTTCGTGACAGTTTCTTCCGCATGGCCATTTTCGACGAGCTCTTTAGATACGCCCTTTATGCCAATTTTGTCTAGCTTGTCGATAGCAATGAAGACAGGGTCAAATCGCCCTGTAAAACCACAATGTTCTACAAGCGCGGTCAACAAGCGGCGATCATTGATACGAATGCGGAAATCATTGAATCCTAAATTGAGCAATGCTGCTGAAGACGCGGTCAACAACTCCATCTCTGCTACTGCGGACTTCACTCCTAAAATATCGATGTCGCATTGTGTGAATTGACGAAAGCGACCGACTTGCGGTGCCTCAGCGCGCCAGACGGCGCCGATTTGAATGGCTTTCAGTGGATAGAGCAAATCGTTCTGGTTGTTGCAAAAATAACGAACGAGAGGAACCGTCAGGTCAAAACGTAGCCCGAGATCGGCTAAATCGCCGCGATTAGGGTTTCCCCCTGAGATAGCCTTATCGAGCTTATCGCCACGCTTCAAAACTTCGTAAATGAGTTTGAGGTTCTCTCCGCCTTCGCCGCCTTTTAGATTTTGGATGTGCTCAAGGGCTGGTGTCTCGATACGCGAAAATCCGAAATGTTCGTATGTGTCCAGAATGACGCGCGTTGCCCAGTCGCGCAGTGCGGTCTCTCTCGGCAGCAAATCGCGCATGCCTCGCGGTGGCGTCAGGCTGAGTTGTTCGCTATTGGATTTGCCACCTGACTCTGTCATTGTCGCCTCGCCTCATTTTGCTGCGTACTGAAATTGCCGCGCTCTCTGGCGCTGCGTTGTGTGCAACAAGCATACATTATGGACACGTCATTGATATTATACTAAATAGTAGTAAGGCAGTTTAAAAATCGAGGAATAGATACCAGGTCGGCGTCTATCCCTCGATTCAGTGTCTAGTCGACTATGCGACCGTGCTCACTCGACGGCGGTTACTCCGCGCTTACTGCGAGCCGTCCTTGTCGTCCTTCTTGGGAAGCTTGGCTTCGGCGTTGCCGAGAGCCTTCTCCGAGAAGCCGAGCATGCGACGAGCGCCCTTCAGAAGCGACGAGGCGAGGTCTTTGTGCGATGGGACGATGATGCAGGTGTACGCACCGTTTTCGTCGACGTCACAGAGACCACCTTCGTCTTCGATTTCGGGCGAGGCGCCGGCGACGTTGAGGTGTTCGTGGACGGCGGGGCGGGAGTTGCCGGTCGGATTCACATCCTTGGGGTCCGTCTTCGTCTTGTCCTTGAAGTATTCGCTGGTGGAAGGAGCGATACAGATGGTGATCTGCGGGTCCTGGGCAAGCGGCTTTTTCTTTTCGGCTTGGGTGGTATCCGCGGGTGGGGCGATGTTCTTGTTCATACAGGGTTCCTCCTCGTCGACACAGCAATCGCTTTCGGCTTTCGGTGTGTCTTTGGCGGCGAGTGTTTCGTTGGAGATAAGAGCAGAAATCACCGGAACACCACTGAAGAAGTCCTGCAGCATGCCGAGGAGAGAAAATTCTTCCTTGGGAGCCTGGGACCCGTCGGTGGCGATTTCACTGACAGCGTGCTCTTCGAGCGCGGCAAGTTCGGTGAGGTCGGTGGCGATGGCGAGAGTTTCGAGCGAAGCTACGAGGTCATCTTCGATCGCGGCGTAAGTCTTCTCATCGAGTTCGAAAGCAAGCTGTTCGATTCGTGTGAAGAGTGCGTCGGAGCGAGTGCCCACATCGGCAAGCTGTTGCTGAATGGGTTGGTTCATTGGTCGGTCTCCTGATTGTGAGACTGTCTTAGGCTGAATCTGCAACAAGCGATATTCTCCCGACACGCGTGAGGCGAGTTGAAGAATCAGCTGTGATGAGTGCGAATGGCTAAGGGTGAACCTAAGCGGACTCCGGAAGGAAATTTTGATTTAAAAGAAACACTGAGAATCTATACGCACAAGCGCGTTAGATTCACTCTTGATAACTGGCGCTTTGTTATCCTCTGTTGCACACAGGTATAGGGTTGTCGCGGGTGGCGGTATGCAAAATTGGGGTGCTCTGGATATCGGTGGTTTATGCGTTTGGAGCGATTTGGAAAACCTTGGCGACCGTTTTCATGTGGGGGAAACCCTTATGTCTGGCGCATATGCTCGTATTAAGTCTGAATCAGGTGCGACGTTTTTATACCACTGCTAGCGCGGCTAACACAGCTCGCACTGGGATTAATGGCTGTTTAAGAAACTCTTTTCGGTCTGTCAGTAAGGCGGCGCGGACTTCGGATAACCTGCTGGCAAGCCTCTCTTCAGCTTTCGTTTAGTATGTCTGTTGGCCAGGCAAACCTGCATCGTCGAAGCTTGCTGAGTGGTCAGTACTAGTTGCGCAAGTAGTCTACAATTGTGGCGTTATCACCACAGAAGAAAAATTTTGAATGCAAAGTTCCACCGGTAAAATTGACAACAGTGCGTGGATCTTGTGCGGATTGTGCGCAATCGCCGCGTCCACAATGAGCGTAGAAATCATACTGACCAAGTTTATTGGTTACAAAGTTTTTTACCACTTCATCAATCTGATCATCACCATGGTGATTCTCAGTTTTGGTGCTGCTGGCACTTACCTTTATCTCAAACAGGCAGACCGCAAAAGTATTGCTGATGGTGAACAAGCCGATGGCAGTGGCGCCACAAGTCAAGTTGCGCAAGGTTTTGATGTAAGTGACCGTATTCAGTGGCAGTCGGCTGCCAAGGAAGCGGCACTGTATTCGGTGCTACTCACAGTGGCAATTTTGCTCTTTTGCTGGCTGCCTCTGGATCCATATGATCCAGACCTGCACTCAATTTTGCGACTCTCGTCGCTAGCGCTTTATTTTTTGATTTTTGCATTCCCATTCTTTTTTGCAGGTTTGTGCATCAACCGAGTACTAGCAAACAGCAGTATTCCGGCTACTCGCGTGTACTTCTTCGACCTCGCAGCCGCGGCCATCGCTGCTGCATTGACTCCTTCCGCATTCGAATTACTCGGAGGCTACGGTGCCATTGCAGCCGCATCAGCTCTCGGGTTTATAGGTTTTCTGGCTTTTCAAAAAGCCTCCGGAAATCTCTCTCTCCCCACAATTGGTGGGTGGTCAGCGGCATTCGTCCTGGTAACAGTTGCGCTTTTCGCCTACCCGAGTTGGGCTGTAAAAACATACGGATTTGACATTCGCTCACATAAAGAACCTGTATTGCGAAACGCTTTCAGAGACGAATTTCACGGAATTCAGCAGACATACTGGAATCCTCTTGCGCGTATCGACGCATCAGGAACCACGCTCACCAACAATGCGACTTTGATGTACGGCTATTTGCTCAGCAAAGACAGACCAAAAATGGAAGGTCGCCTCGTCATTGTTGATGGCAGTGCGCCAACAAGACAGTTTGCTGCTAACGGAAATATCAACGACCACTCGTTTTTCAAAAATATCTTGTGGGCTACTCCTTACATCATGAAGCCTGATGCCAAGGACGTTCTCGTCATTGGTGGTGGTGGCGGAATCGATATTATTATCGCTAAGTATTTTGGTATTCCAAAAGTTTCTGTCCTCGAACTCAACCCGGCAACATTCAAACACTTGCTGTTGGGCGAGGGAGACCCGGAAGCTGCTCGCTATCAGCCCTGGCTAAAGAGCACTGACAAAACCAAAGTAACTATATACAACAAAGAAGCGCGTCACTTTGCGTCGATGCAGAAAGGGCACTCATACGACATAATTCAAGCAAGCGGCGTAGATACTCTCACTGCTGTAGCCTCTGGCGCGCTAGCAAACTCCGACAATTATCTGTATACCATCGACGCGGTGCGAAGTTATTTCCGCATGCTCAATCCGGATGGTTTCTTATCCCTGACGCACTGGCGCTTTCAGCCTCCACAGTTGGGGCTGAAAATGTTCGTCACTTATTTGGAATTTTTGGACGAGATTGGCATTAAGGAGCCATGGAAACATGTCGTTGTAATCGGCAACGAATGGACTGATACAGTTTTAAAACCAACTCCTTTTACTGAACCAGAACTTCAAAAAATTAGAGATTGGTGCAAGGAAAATGGCAATGCCATGGTGTTCGATCCAGGCAGAAGAACAACAGCATCGCCAGGAGTCGCGCCGGAAGAAGTGATTTACCAACAACTGGGATTTGCAAATCCGGAAGAACGCAAGAAATTTCTTGCGAGTTATGAATTCAATGTGGTGCCTTCCACAGACGACAAGCCATATTTCTACCAAATCGCTCGCATCCAGAGCCTAATCGGGTCTTATCGCTGGGTTTCGGAAACAACGCTAGCTGTCTATATCACGCTGGCAATCGCACTGTTTCTTGCCCTTGCCCCGATCGTAAAACTGCGCTCTAAAGTTGTTTCCAAAACAGTGCTTACCGAATTGGCATTCTTCGCGACAAGCGGTTTTGCTTTCCTGCTTTTCGAAGTTGCAATTATTCAGCTGTGTTCAATCTTTGTGGGTGGACCGACATATTCGCTTGCCGTTGTGCTGGTCGCAGTGCTTGGTGGTTACTCGCTTGGGTCTTTTATTTCCGGGCTGATTCCGATTAAGCGCTCTTCTTTTGTGATTGCTGGAGCTGGGCTCTGTGTGATGCTAATTGCTGCTTTTGCGGGTCTGGCGAATTTACTGACTTCATTGATGTCGCTTCCATTCGAAGCACGCATTGTTGTTTGTGCTGCAATTACGTTTGCTATGTCAGTCGTCACAGGCATTCCTGTTTCGCTGGGCATGGAAGCCGTTAAGCGCAGAGACTCGTCGCTGGTGCCATGGATGTGGGGCGTAAGTTCTAGCTTCAACGCGCTTGGTTCTGCTGTATTCACGTTCCTCGGTCAAGCAATTGGTATTAACGCGATTCTCGCTGTTTCTGCCACGTTGTATTTGCTGGCATGCACGCTCTTCGCTTTTCTCGGGCCAGTTTCATCCGAATCAGAAACATCGAGCAAATCCTAAAAACAGCTTTCGCAGTAGCGAGTGCTAGCTTTTGAACTCGCGTAAAGCAGCGCCTTAATAGTGTTTCGAAGTTTGAATCGACAGCTGCGCTAGCGTTGCGCTTTCATAACAATAGCGTTCGCGCGACGCTCGTTTTTGGGCGCGCGTCAGACAACACGCAAACTTCTTCTTTACAACGCTTTAGAGGCTTAGGAAACGGTCCTTTTACGGCGCTTAGATAAAGCTCTCTTTTCCTTTCCAGCATCTCCCAAGAAAAACAACTCAAGTCACCCCATTCAAACTTCTGCTGATCAAATCTCTGCAACGTGCGGAATGGGGATGTCTGGATATCAACTGCTCTGGCTTCTTCAAGCTCTGGCAGTTTCCGCATTT
>JACMKL010000555.1 GCA_014380105.1 Candidatus Melainabacteria bacterium | reverse complement strand
TTAATAAACTAACCGCAAAAACAAAATAAACCGCGTACGGTCTATTTTGCTGCTGCCGCTATTTTGCTGCTGCCGCTAATTCGTGCTCAGAGACAGGCACAATACCTTCTCTATAAAACTGAAGTGTGCCGGATAATACCGCCAAACCTGCTGCCGTCTGAATATCTTTGCCACGTTGAAGAGTCGCGCAAATAGTAGCCATTGTTTGATCACCGCATCCGGTGGCATCTTTCGTGTCTGCTAATTCCAATTTCGGGCATTCGATATGCACTTCGCCATCTTTGGAAGCAAGGAGTGCACCGTGAGCACCACAAGTGAGAAGCACATGTTCTGGTCCCATAGAGACAAGTTGCCGGGCTGCTTTGACTGCACTTTCGCGGTCAACAATTTCTAATCCGGTCAATAAACTTGCTTCTTGCTCGTTAGGTTTAAGCAAGAAAATATCACTCGTAATTAATGCAGAAATATCCAATCCCTGGCGAGTTCCACCTGGATCCATCATGACTTTTAGACCATGCGCTTTTGCTTTCTTAATACCAAAAATTGCTGTATCTATTGGGATTTCCATGGTCAAAGCGAGAAGCCCGCGATTACGCGCAGCCGCTTTGAATAAGTGATCCGACTTCTCCAAATCTTCCTCAGAAAATTGTGCATTGACTCCTTCAATTACATAGATCTGTTGCGTCCCATCACTTGCTACCGGTATCAGCGCAATACCTGGCCAACCGCTCTCTTTATCGAAGCGAACAAATCGAATTCCGGAACAATCAACGCCTGCTTCGATTAGAGCATCCACAGGAGGTCTCCAAAGTCCGAATGGATCTTGAGTTGTACGACCGATCATTGCGACGCGAGCAGAACCAAGCAAGGTCGCAAGCATTTGAGCAATGTTTCGCGACTTGCCGCCGGGGCCCACTTTCATTTTTGTACCGTAGCCAATTTCACCCGGTTTCAACAAACCAGGAAATCCCAGACCGACGATATCGGTATTGATTGAGCCGATCACGATCGCGGACAGCTTATCGAAACTCATGCTTTTTTCCCCGTGCCGATAAGTTAGTCATGCCCAAAAGTGCTGTGCAGATAATGGAGAAATTATCCCATAGCAGTGTGTCGGAACATTCCAAGCAGGATGGTGTCTTAGAGCTAGGGGGCAGGGAGTTTTAATTACCTTCAGGTAACAATTGAGAGGGGGAAAAGAGATGTTTGCGGGTTGGAGACTTGAAAATAAAGGTCTGGACGACTGGCTTTCACAACGATTAGGAGAGAAAGTTGGTGGGTTGACGACCAAACTTATTGTTGGAGTCGCCGATATTCTGCTGGCTCCAGTTGACTTATTTCAGCGGCTGTTCTACAGCCCGAATCGCAGGCTGGACAGAGCAGGCACGTCAGCCGGCGACGACGAAAAACGAACTCATATTGTTCAGTCCTATCTGACCAATTGCACAGAAATTTTGTATAGAAGTTCTGATGAAATTGCAAAATTTGAGGGACGTTCAAATGATGAGTCTACTCAAACAAACTTTGACGCTTTAACTCAGAGTGCTTCCGGAATACACAGTATGCCTGAGGTAATCACTCAGACATTTGACCGCATGCAGGCTAGAGCTGATAAGCGGAGTTTGTTGGTGCGCCCTTTCAGGGGCGATCTTGCCGTAAAAGATTTTGGTGCGACCGCCTCAGGCACATATGTGAATTTCAACGAATTACACAAATGGCATCAATCAACTGCTAACGCCCAGGCGAAAAAAACTGGCTCATTCGCGCAGCTAAAGCCCGATGTAAATCCGGAAGGTCTACAACAATTTTTGAAATCGACTGAATAGTTTTCGTCAGATTTTCTTCCAATTTATTGATAGTTTCGGCCAAAAGAGCGCTCCTCATCCCCTGAGGAGCGTTCTTGCTATATAATCGGGCTCCACCGGAGGAGAAATCCATGGAAATACTTCGTAAGCGCATTGAGCAAGAAGGCAGGCACCTCGGCAACGGGATTTTAAAAGTTGATTCGTTCATGAATCATCAAATCGATCCGATGCTCATGAAAGCAGTCGGAGAGGAGTTTGCGGTTCGATTTAAACATCTCAATCCAACTCGAATTTTGACGGCTGAAACTTCCGGTATCGCTCCAGCACTCTCTGCAGCGATGGCAATGGGCATTCCGCTCGTTTTTGCGCGCAAGCATAAACCTGTGACGATGGCAGCCGAACCATTCATCGAATCGGCCCCCTCTCACACTCACGGCAAACAGGTTGATTTGATTGTCTCTTCCGAATACCTTACTGCCCACGATCGCATATTGATTATCGATGA
>JACMKL010000554.1 GCA_014380105.1 Candidatus Melainabacteria bacterium | reverse complement strand
GATGCAAAAATTGGTGACTCGATAGCGGCCTATCGTGCCAAGACTGCTGGCAAATATCGATTTAAATCGCAAGATATTCGCGGTGCGGTCACTTATTATCGCTTCGGATACACGGTCACTCCTGAAGAAGAAGCCTTAAATTCCGGATTCGGTATTGGAATTACTGTCACTGTCAGTGATGGCAAGATAGTTGGACAATCGATGGCGATTCGAATGGGTTCAAGTTACGAAGAAGGACGAAAAATGGCGGCACGCCGCGCGCTTGAATTTATTCTAGAAGGAATTGGCAAAGCCAAAAGTTCGTCACCCACCGAAGACGCACAGCAAATGAGCTCAATCAGAAATGCGCTTGAACAAGCCCTTGTCTATTCTCCGCAAAATATTCAATTCCCTGGATTCCCGCAACGCTCGAAGCTTTCAGTCTCGTCCGAAGGTGATTTACTTGTCGCCATTTTGCCTCCCCCCGAAGCACCACCTGGCAGTTTTTTACAGGGTCAACCCGCTCGCTAACCTTTAACCTCTGATTACCTAAACCGCAGCTATTGAGGCTCTTCACCTGCTGGTCGGTCTTTTATTCCCAAATAAATTGGATCGGAGCTTGTGCCAAGCACCTGTCCATTATTTGTAATTGCAAATACTCTCAATTGATAGCAAGCATTTTGTGGAAAGAAACCGCGATCTATTTTGGTACTACCAATGGTGCTGTTAACGATCCATGTTTTGAGTGACTTTTTGCTCGGGCTACGATCACGATAAGTGAAATGTTCAGACTGAAAAGTGGTTAGAGGTCGGCTCAACTCAAAGAGGCAAGCATGGGCACCTTCGATATTTGAAGCATCAAAATTGAAGTTTAGTGGAAATTGAAGTGGTCTATTGACTCCATCAACACAGGCTTTCAAAGTTTTTGTATCTGGATTTATTGTCGGCACTAATTTTTCTCCTCCACTCAAACGAGCAGCGAGAATCTCCACTGGCGGACTTCCAATGCCAGCATATATTCTCAACTTCGTTGCCTGCTTGAGTAAAAACCAGCGCGCTTTTTCATTTACAGTAAAACTAATTGTTTGAAATTCGACGCCGGGTTTATATTTTGCAAGCACTTTGTCCGAGAGTGTGGCAGAGCCAATTAACTTGTCGCCGAACTGTAAAACCAGTGTTCCAGGATCTTTCGCTATGGAGAGATCAGGCTTCACAACCTTTATGTCAACGTCTACAAATTGCACGCTGTCTGTGTTGAATGGCGCATGGGACGAAGCTTGAGTAACTACGGTTCCAGGTAATTTCTCAAGACTGAGTGGCGGCAAAATACCTAAAGGCTCGCCTTGAGTTGGCGACTGCAAATGCACCAATTTCGAACTGTCAGTACTCCAATATACTACTTCGTAGGCGCGTGATTCAGCCATTTTACGCTTCAAGACACCACCCGGTATCAGGTGATCATGAGTATAAAAACGAGGCTCCAAAACAACCACACGATCAGTCAAATCTTTTAGACTCAATGGTGGCATCAGGAGCGCTCGAATAAGATAATAGCTGTAAAACATATGCGCCCCACGCACCTGCTGAGGAAGAAAGGCAATCAGTAGTCTTTTCTCCGACGGCATAGAAGTCACAGCCTTAGTCACTTCTTCTCGCAGCGCTTTTACCTGGTCGCCTGCAATTTCCCAGCACTGATTATTGATGCGTCCAACCCAGGCAAACAGCGAAATGAAAGAAATAGACAAGCCCAAACTCGCGCAAAGCAATGCAGAATATTTAGGCTGTCCCGCCCCAGTCTCTGCCTCAGTTTCAGGAATAAGAAGAACAGCAAGCAATACTGAAAGCACAGCTGTGCTCAAGTACAACAAGCGCCCGCCTTGCAAGGTTTCGGTCAGCATAAAAACTTGATAAAGCGGAATTAGCTGCAAGCACATCCAACCTATCAAGAAAAGGAATAACCGAAAATGATTATTGCGGAGCGGACTGAGACTCATTCTGGCTATCACCAGTATTCCGAAAATTGCATAAATCATCCGGAACAGGAAAGCAATGGTGCCATCTCGCGGAATAAATTCCTCATTGAATGGACAGGCAATTTTCCAAATATGAGCAGGCTGCATCACACGATCAAAGAACGTACTGCTCATCACTTCGCCAACAGAACCAACATAGCCGCCACCCAGGGTTCCGGTCGAAATTAACCGTACTAGAAAATAGACAGCCAGCACTCCGAAATATGGACTTGCGGCTTTTGCTGATGACTTAATTTTCTGGATAAATGAATTTTCGTCTGCTGAAAGATAGCAGTAAAGCAAAATGACAAGTGGCAAGGTCGCCGTCATTTCTTTTGAAAGCAGACCGCAAGAAAAAAGTACGAGCGACGAAATGAATTCCACTTTCGGTCTTGCGGATAATTTGTCATGCACACGCATGAACAAATAGAATGCACTCAAATAAAACATGGTCGACAATCCATCGACTCGACCGATTATCCAGGTCGTCACTTCGCAATGAAGTGGATTAACAGCAAATAAAAACGCTGCGACGTAGCCAATCAATCGGGCCCGTTCGATCGAAAAGCGTTGAGCTAGACGCTCTGCCACGAAAAACAAGAAAATCGCTCCGAAATAAGAGTAGAAAAAATTGGAAATATGATATCCGAGCGGGTTAGGTCCGGAAATCAAATAGTCGAGCGCGAAGCTCATCTCGATCAGTGGGCGATAGAAAATCTCGGTGGAGGCGTCTTGCAGCCACACGGTATAAAAGGAAAGCGGAATTAGATTCGCTTCGCCATTGAACATGCGATACACATAACCGATGTGTCGCAAATCGTCTGAAGTAAAATAGCTATTCAGCGTGCCGCCAAACTCAAAGAGCATGATAGCGAAAAGCGCTGCGCAAAAAAGTCCAAACTGCCATCCGAAGGAAAAGCGTTTGTCTTTCGACCTCGACTCGCCGACTTCTATGGGTACAGCCCTCTGAGCCTACGAGCTTCAACGACACGTTCTAGAGCAATTCGCATCGCGGCGTCTCTCAAAGACAATTTGTGCGTTTTTGCAGTTTCAAAAACCTGATCGCAAGTTCTTGTCACCAGCGTATCGAGCCTGTCGTATACTTCCTTTTCGTTCCAGAAAAGGCGCATTAAACCTTGAACCCATTCAAAATAACCAACGGTCACAGCGGCTGAGTTAGACAGAATATCCGGTAACACATGTATGCCACGCGAGTTCAAGACATCATCTGCTTCTGGAGTAGTCGGGGCGTTGGCGCCTTCAACAATCACTTTCGCTTGAATCTTGTCTACGTTCCCTGCGTGAATTTGATTTGCGACAGCGCACAATGCAAGTACATCGCATTTCAGCTCTACAAGCGAATCTCTCTCCACGTGTTCAGCATCAGGATAAGTATCCATCGTTTTGTGTTCACGATAGTGAGCCTTTACCTTCTCGATATCTATTCCATTTGGATTGTAAAGTCCGCCCGAGTTTTCGCTCACGCCGACAATCTTAAATCCAGCTTTGATGAGGTTTTTGGCAGTACCAGTTCCGGCTCTTCCCAGACCTTGAATCACCACAGTTGGTGCGTCATTCGACATACCTAAATGGCTGAGCAATTTTTGAGTACAGAGCGAAACACCATAGCCGGTCGCTTCAAGTAGACCCAAAGAACCGCCAATCGACTTAGGCTTACCAGTCACAACAGAAGGGACGGTGTGACCTACGTTGATACTGTAGGTATCCATAATCCACGCCATCGTCTGTTCGTTGGTGTTGATATCAGGACCCATAATGTCCTGGTCTGGTCCAATAATTTCAATAATTTCTGACGTAAAACGTCTGGTCACTTTCTCGAGTTCGGTCATGCTGAGAGCACTTGGGTCGAGACGAATGCCTCCATGAGCTCCACCAAAAGGCAAATTCATAAGCGAGCATTTCCAGGTCATAAGCATTGCCATTCCGGCAATCTCGCCAAGATTTACTTGATTGTGATAGCGAATGCCACCTTTGCCGGGTCCGAGTGCCAGGTCGTGATGTACTCTGTAGCCCTGGAAAGCTCTGACTGAGCCATCATCCATGCGGCAAGGAATTACGACGGACAGCGAGCGCTTAGGATGCTTCAGAGGTCCTATGACATTGTCGTCAAGCTTGAGCGATTGGGCAGCACGATTGATGCGCTTTTGGGCCATCAGAAAATCCGATGTTTCCCATTCATTTTTCAACGGCTCTTTTTCTTTTGAGCCGCCGGTCTCTTTCGAGTCACCTTTTTGCTTGACTTTGCCCATGTCGTTTTTAATTTGCCTCCAAAACATGCTGAACCATTTGGCGGACGCTTGAGCCAAGCAAATATTATAGGCATTCACAACGATATATTGAGCATTTTCTCCAACTGGAATTAGCCCAAAAATAGTTCGTTTTTATTTCACCCCAACCTGGGCGAATTCCTTATGTAATTGTTGGCTAACCTTTCCAGAGGCGCGGGCTGCCTTTTTACGAACCGATTCGATTAATCGTTCGGCCTCTTTAGAAGTCTTTATGATGAATTCTTCGTGCTCTTTATCGAACCCAGCCAGGTTGATAAGAACGTTGTAATACGCACCTTCAGCGGCCGCAAGAGCCATCAGTCCGGCCACCCCGGCGTCTGAAAGTGAATTCGGATT
>JACMKL010000553.1 GCA_014380105.1 Candidatus Melainabacteria bacterium | reverse complement strand
GATTTTGGTCTGCTGACTGGTGACGAAGAGTTAGGTGCTGACGTTGCCGATTTGTTCAATTACTTGACTGGATATTCTCGCAAAAAAGACTACCGAAAACTTTTGGTGGCTCCGATCAATTTGCGTGATCGCTTTGAGAGCATGATCAGACGCGAGATTGAAAATCATAAAAACGGAAAGCCAGGACATTTGATTTTCAAAACAAATGCTCTTGTTGACGAGCGAATCATCAAACTCTTATACGAGGCATCACAAGCCGGCGTACAGATCGACCTGATCGTGCGCGGTGTTTGCTGTCTGAAACCAGGCATTCAAGGTATAAGCGACAACATTCGAGTAGTCAGCATTGTCGGCAGATTTCTTGAACACAGTCGAATCTATTATTTCCGCAATGGTGGCGACGAAGAAATTTATTTTGGTAGCGCCGACTTAATGCCACGTAATTTAGACAGACGAGTTGAAGTCTTGGTGCCGATCGAAGACAAAAAACATGCTCGATATCTTCGCGATGAAGTTCTGAATGCTTATCTTTGCGACACCGTTAAAGCGCGCATCATGTTGCCTGACGGAACTTATATGAGAGCGCCAGTTCACGAAGCGGGCGTAAATGCTCAAGCTTGCTTTATGGAACGCAGAACTTTCTAGACTTCTAAAATATCGCTCCAAAGGGCAGTGTCAACTGTCTTGGTTGTTTTAGGTTGCCTTGACGGACAGGGTCGATTTGTTTGAACGAATCTTTGCGCAGATTTTTGAAAAGCAAGCGACCTTTTTCTGGTCCACATTTTCGACAATACATTCTTGTTGGATATTCAGGACGTCTGTGTCTGTGAAATGATTGCAGACAACCGGGACAACGCGCTTGCCATGCTCCTTCTGGCAAAATGGCAGTACTGTCGCAAGCTTTGGGAGAGCAACCGAGGGTGATGCACATGTCTTTCCAGACATTATCGTGCCCATGCTCAATGCCCACCAGAGCGTGAGCAATTTCATGCAACACCGTGTCTGTAACGTGTTCTTCTGAATTTTGGGCAGCATAGGTAGTCGACAGCTCAATGGAGCGCTTTGATGGCTTGCAAACACCCAACATGCGCTTACTTTTGTTCAAGCTGAAGTTCCAATCAGACAATCCATGCTGACTCATCAAACTTTCTGCTAGCTCGGTGACTCTGTTTAAATCCATCCGGTATGCGGCTTTGGGCGATAGGGGGCTTCTACAAATTATTATAGGCAGATCGTTTGCGCTTTGTGTTGGCTACCGCACATGCATTTTGATATCAAATCGCTACGTATAGCGTTTTGCGGTGAGAGTTATATGTTTAATATATTTGACTGATATCAAATATGCATATGAAAGTATTTTATGCAGCTTTTTCTCTGACAAACTGTCTACTATTTAGTATGCATTCAAATCGAGTACACACAAAATTGCACACAAGCTCTGCCATATCTCAAAGACGCTTAGTCGCACAGTTTTTGCTGATTTCTTTGTTTGGATTATTGTCCACACAATCAGGTCCATGCTTCGAAGATACTGTGGATGCGCCTGCTGCAGGTGTGCCGACGAAAGCTGATACTGCTTTCGCGTCGTGGCCGGTTAAGGATCGCCCTGTTATTGCTGCTGTTTTATCTGTGCATGGATTTGGATTGCACAAAGAAGCCTTTGCTGGATTCGCTGACCAACTTGCAAAACGAGGCATAGCAACCTATGCAATTGATGTGCGCGGATTCGGAAGTTGGATTGGTGACGTCAACGAAGAGAAAAAGATTGATTTTTATCAAACTTTGTTAGATTTGCGCAGCACAGTCTATTGGGTCAAGCGCATGAATCCGGGCGTACCGGTCTTTTTATTAGGCGAATCAATGGGCGGAGCCATCGCGCTACAGGCAACTGCGCTTTTCCCTGAATGCATCTCGGGTCTGATTGCGTCAGTGCCTGGTGCAGATTTCTATGGTGGCAAAAAAACTGCCATGGAAGTGGCATTGAGGATGGTGCGGCCAAATAGCGAATTTGATGTCGGAGAGCGAGTGCTGGAAAAAGCCACTTCGGATGAAAGCGTACGCCAGGGATGGCAATCCGATCCCCGTGCAAAACTCAAACTGACTCCGATGCAAATGACACAATTCGCTGCGTTTATGAATCGCAGTCCGGGACTCGCAAAGAGCATCACATCAGCTCCAGTCCTGATGCTGCAGGGTGGTAAAGATAGGCTTTCAAAAGCTGATGGTACAAAGAAACTTTTTGCTGCTCTTAAAACACCCTACAAGGACTACGTTCTCCTTCCTAATGCAGAACACCTGATTTTTGAAAAAGGTCAGTATGATGTACGCACGATCGAAGTCGTGGAAAGCTGGATTACTAAGCAATCGCAGCGTTTTAAGAGCGCTAATACAAGTGTCATTCCTAAGTAATAGATTCGCCACCCCTTAAATGCTTGAGAATCGGTCTATATTGGTACATAACTGGCATGTAAGCCCAGGTATCTGTCTCTTTGCCGCCCGGTTACAAATTTATCGACATGGATTCGTCAGGAAATCAAAGTCATCCAGAAAGTATCGTTGCTAACGATGCCGGTCTGACTTTCGATGTTACGCCATTGAATAAAGCCGATGTTTCCAATCTTCATCTGGGAGATGTGGTTGCCGACCGCTACAAAATAGTTTCGGTAATCGGCCACGGTGGCATGGGTTCTGTTTTTAAGGTTGAGCAAATTTATCTTCGACAGGTATTCGCGTTAAAGACACTTACCGGGCAAGCTTTTCCTGATGTCGCTATTCGAAGATTTCAAAAAGAAGCACAGGCTGCAAGTCGTTTGGCGCATCCTAACCTTGTGCGTGCGCATGACTTCGGACTTATAAATCAAAGTCAGCCATTTTACATAATGGATTTTATTGAGGGAAAAAATCTTTCGGAATATTCAAAGCAAAAAGGCATTCTTTCCGTCGAAGAAATTTTACAGATTTTCATTCCAATTTGTTTTGGGCTTGGCTATGCGCATCGCGAAGGAATTATTCATCGTGATATCAAGCCTGGCAACATTATGTTGGATAAGCCAGATAATCCAGACCAGAACTACGTCCCTAAGGTAGTTGACTTCGGTATTGCAAAATTGGCTGAAGTGGAAGGCATGGAGTCAGTTGCTCTAACGCGCACCGGAGAAATTTTCGGCACTCCCTTATACATGAGTCCAGAGCAGTGTTCAGGTCTAAAGCTTGACCATCGTACGGACATATATTCACTCGGCTGTGTGATGTACGAAGCCTTGACTGGGGCACCACCTTTTCACGCTGATACTGCGCTTGCGCTGATGCTAAAACATCAATCTGAAATTCCGCAAAGCCTGAAAGAAGCT
>JACMKL010000552.1 GCA_014380105.1 Candidatus Melainabacteria bacterium | reverse complement strand
TGTGTTACTCATTTCTACTTCGAGCGTAAATCTCATACTGCCTTAGCCTCCATCATTTCTGTATTTGACTTGCCGGGCGGCACAAGCGGCCAGACATTCTCGCGCGGGTCAATCAACACATGCGCAAGCAGTGGTCCGTCGCTTTCCAAAATTTGTTTGATTGCGTCTTCAACTTGATCGGGTCTCTCAACTCTTATTGCCGGAATTCCAAATGCTTCTGCTACTTTCACAAAGTCTGGGTTATCTGATAAGTCGACTTCGCTGTAACGTTCTTCGAAGAATAGTTCTTGCCATTGCCGCACCATCCCCAGTGCTTGATTGTCGAAGAGAATAATTTTGACGGGCAATTTGTAGCGGTTAATCGTTGCCAGTTCTTGAATATTCATCATGATTGAGCCGTCGCCGGAGACATTGATGACGCGTGCTGTGGGATTAGCCATTTGCGCGCCGACTGCGGCAGGCAGCCCGTATCCCATTGTTCCCAGTCCACCGCTGGTGAGATGATTTTCTGGTGCACTAAACTGGCAGTGCTGGGCGACCCACATCTGGTGCTGGCCGACATCACAAGAAATAATCGTGTCGTCAGAGGCAGCAACGCTTAAATCATGTAGCATTTTTGGTGCGTAAACATGCTCGGTCGGGACGTCGTAAGTGAATGTGTAAGCGGCTTTGTTAGACATGCAACGCTCAACCCACTCGTCCATACTCGGGCGCACATGTAAGAAATTCAGGGCAACTTTGACGTCGCCGATTATTGAACAATCTGCTGTGCGCAGTTTGCTCACTTCAGCTGGATCGATGTCCATGTGTATGACTTTGGCGTGTGGTGCAAACTCCTTGAGCTTGCCGGTGACGCGGTCGTCAAAACGGGCGGCGACGCAAATAAGCAGATCACATTCTTGAACGGCTAGATTGGCTTGCTTGGTGCCGTGCATGCCGAGCATACCGAGATTGAGATCGTGAGTTGAAGGTACCGAGCCTAGTCCTTGAAGGGTGGTGACAACCGGAATACCAGTGGCATCAACGAAGGCGCGCAGTTCGTGGCAAGCTTGAGCAATGCGGATGCCGCCGCCGGCATAAACGAGCGGACGGGTAGAATTTTCGATCAGCTCGCGAGCGTGCGCAACTTGCGGTCCTTCCGGGCGTTGTGCCGGTTCGTCTTCGCTACTGTCGAACGCGACAAGGTCAAGTTCGGCGCACGCAATGTCTTTAGGAAGGTCAACCAGGACAGGACCAGGACGACCGCTGCGGGCGATTTGAAAAGCTTCGTGGATGATACCAGCCAGGTCTTCGATGCGGCGGACGAGAAAACTATGTTTGACTACAGGCATCGAGATGCCGAAGATGTCGACTTCCTGGAAGGCATCGGTGCCGATAAAGGCGGACGATACTTGACCGGTGATGGCGACCATTGGGACTGAATCTAAAAATGCGTTGGCGATGCCAGTGATTAAGTTGGTGGCACCAGGTCCGGAAGTAGCCAGGCAAACGCCGACTTTGCCGCTGTGGCGCGCATAGCCGTCTGCTGCCAATGCAGCAGCTTGTTCATGGCGCACAAGTATGTGCTTCAAGTTGGAGCCGACGAGCGCATCATACAGGGGCATGATGGCGCCACCAGGATATCCGAAGATGACATCCACGCCTTCTTTCTCGAGAGCTTTAACTACTATTTCTGCGCCTTTCATTCAATCAACTCGTTGCTTTGTTCGTCTTATTTGGACTTTGATTTGTTTAGTGCGCCGAGCGGAACTTGTTGCCGCATTCCGCTCGACGCTCTGATTTTTTGTGCTACCAGATTTCGCGAGCGAAACGACCCGAAGCAGTGGTTGCTGGTTCGCGTTCAGCTTCTTCTTTCGCTTCTGTCGCACTGCCACCACAGCATCCGCCCGCATGTTCGGACTGCCCTTGAGCAGGCTTTGGAGCTGGTTTAATAGCAGCAAATTTCTCAACAGCCGTTTGCGTTTGCGCATTCTTCGCGGGAGCATTCTGGCTCTCCTGGAGCCAGCTCATGTTGTCGCGCATGCGTTTGCCTACGGCTTCTATCGGTTGTTCGAGATCTTTTTTGAGGAGTTCGTTGTAACGAGTTCTTGGTCCTTTGTTCTCGTCGATCCATTCGCGAGCGAATGTGCCGTCTTGAATTTCAGTCAGAACCTCTTTCATCTTGGCACGAACGTGCTCATCCACAATGCGGGGACCACGAGTGAGGTCGCCGAATTTAGCTGTTTCACTCACAAATTCATGCATTCTGGCAAAACCGCCTTCGTAGATCAGGTCGACGATCAGCTTCAGTTCATGCAGACATTCGAAGTACGCGACTTCTGGTTTGTAACCGGCATCGACCAGCGTTTGGAATCCGGCAGCCACCAATTCAGTGGCACCACCGCAGAGTACGGCTTGTTCGCCGAAAAGGTCGGTTTCGGTTTCTTCAGCAAATGTTGTTTCGATAACACCGGCTCTGGTGCCGCCGATTGCGTGAGCGTATGCCAGTGCAGTTTTGAATGCGTTGCCGGTAGCGTCCTGGAAGACAGCGACCAAGCACGGCACGCCACGACCTTCTTCGTACTGACGACGGACAAGAGCGCCCGGTCCTTTCGGTGCGATCATGACGACGTCGGTTTTTGCGTCAGGCTGAATTTGTTTGTAGTGGACATTGAATCCGTGGGCAAACATCAGGGTCGAGCCGGGCTTGAGATTTGGTGCCACTGCTTCAGCGTAGACTTTGGCTTGAGCCATATCTGGGCAAAGCAGGCAAACTACATCAGCAACTTTTGCTGCTTCTTCGGGGGTCTTTGGTGAGAAACCATCGTTTTCTGCTTGAGTCCAGGTCTTTCCACCTTTGCGCAGAGCGACGACTACATCAACGCCCGAATCGCGAAGGTTCATCGCGTGTGCGCGACCCTGGCTGCCATAGCCAACTACAGCGACAGTCTTGCCGTTGAGTGCGGTTTGGTCTGCGTCTTTTTCCCAGTACATCGTTGTCTTGTTCGTCATGTGTGTGAATGCTCCTTTGGGCTTTACTTTGCCGACAGCGCCGGCTTCTGAGTTGTGAAATTGCTTGTGACCGCGCCTTCAGAGGCGGAAGAAACTAGCTGCGCGTATTTTGCAAACACGCCTGTTTTGTAGGCAGATTCTTTTGGACGCCATTCTTTTTGACGAGCCGCCAGGTCTGCGTGAACTTCGATTGTGCGTTTGTTAACGTCGATCTCTATTTGGTCGCCATTTCTGACGTGGGCTATCGGTCCACCGGTAGCCGCTTCCGGCGACACGTGTCCGATTACAAAACCGTAGGACGCGCCTGAGAAGCGACCGTCTGTGATCAGCGAAACCTGACCGGATAGTCCGGCGCCAACCAGGGCACCAGTGACGGCTAGCATCTCGGGCATGCCCGGCGCGCCTTTCGGTCCAACGTAGCGGATAACAATTACGTCACCAGCAACGACACCACCACCCTGAACGGCAGCGAATGCGGCTTCTTCAGTATCAAAAACTTTTGCAGGACCAGTGAAATTCGTGCGCTCGTGTCCGGAGAGTTTTACCACGCAGCCTTCCGGCGCCAGCGTTCCGCGCAAAATGGCAAGCCCGCCCATAGATTTCATGGGTTTCTCCACACTGGTCAAGACTTGTTGCCCCGGTGTTTCGACAGCTTCTGCCGCTTCTTCAAACAACGAACGACCGGTCACTGTAGGCGAGTCAGCGATCAGCCCAGCATCCATAAGACGCTTGGCGAGCAGTCTTTGACCACCTGCTAATTCCATATCCGGCGCTGTGTAACGACCGCCTGGTTTGAGGTCGGCGATGATTGGCGTCTTCACGGAGATGCGGTCGAAGTCGTCTAATTCCAACTCACAGCCGGCTTCGCGAGCGATAGCCAGTAAGTGTAGAACTGCATTTGTCGAGCCGCCGGTGGCGACAACAGAGGCTACCGCGTTTTCGAGAGCGCGACGAGTGATGATAGTGGAAGGGCGAAGATCTTTGGCAAGCAGCTCCATTACAAGAGTGCCGCAGCTTTCGGCTACGGCAAACTTTCTGGGATCTACTGCTGGTACGTCGTTGGCGCCCATGGGGGACATGCCGAGAAAGGTCGCGGCGGTCGACATGGTATTGGCGGTAAATTGGCCGCCACACGCTCCGGCGCCTGGACATGCGCCATTTTCAACTTCAGTAAGTTGTTCGAGAGTGATGCGTCCGGCAGCGCAAGCGCCAACCGCTTCGAAAACATCCTGGATGGTGACGTCGTGACCGTCGTAGCGCCCTGGCATGATGGAGCCGCCGTAGAGCATGACTGAGGGAAGATTGAGGCGAGCCAGCGCCATCAGCGTGCCCGGTATGGTCTTGTCGCATCCGGAAAGTGCTACGACTGCGTCAAACAAGTGACCGCGTACAGCGAGCTCGACTGAGTCAGCGATTACTTCGCGCGAGACGAGCGATGCCTTCATCGCTTCGGTGCCCATCGAGATGCCGTCGGATACTACGATTGTGTTGAATTCCAGCGGCGTGCCACCAGCTTTGCGTACGCCTTCCTTGACTTTCTCAGCAAGACCGCGCAGGTGGAAATTGCACGGACCAGCTTCTGTCCAGGTGTTGGCGATGGCTACCAGTGGACGCTCCAGGTCAGAATCAGTCAGCCCTGTCGCTTTGAGCATAGCTCTGGCGGCAGCGCGGTTTGGTCCTTTCTTTATCTGGTCACTTAGCATTCGATTGATTCCGTCCAATTTCTCGTGTGTATAACAAAAGCCCCGCACCGGTTGATTCAGGTGCGGGGCTTAATTAGTTTGGTTTCCCTAACTATGCAAGCAAGCCGCTCCTCGGGTGAATAATCACGAGGCTCAAAATAATCACGACTGGCAACAAGTTAGCGAACACGATATTTTTCCTTGCGGCTAAACCACAAATTTCAATTGCCGCGCAATTTCGTAGCGCGTATTACCAGGATAGCTGAACCACCAAATGCGTCAACCCTTTGTTGCGCAACTGAAAGTTGCGTAAACAATACTTTTTCTCATGACGCTCTCGAAACGCTTACTGGACGGGCTTCTTCGCTTTCAATCACTTCGTTCACATTTACATTTGTAGAGAAGTGTTGATCAATAAAGGCGCGGTTAGTGGCGTCGATTAATGCACGAATTGCAGAAACCTCGATGTCCTGATCGATGCCTTCGCCTTCAAATTGTTTACCTTCAGTGGTCGAAATTACAATTTTAGAGACGCTATTGGCGTTAATACCGGCGCCATCGGAACGACTCTGGTGTCCGAGAATTTCAATCCGACCGAATTCTTCTTCAATTGCACTCTTCATGGCAGCAAGAGCTGAGTCCTTACCGATATGTTCGTGCTGAATTTCGCCGGTTTTTTGGAAGAAACGTCCATGGAATCTGACGGTGGCGCGATTAGCACTCTTGGCGTAATCAATGCGCTCAACTGTAATCGGTTGGCGGAACTCGAAGTAGGCATCCATCAATTCTTCATCAGTAATGCCTTTACGACGTTCGCTAAATTTGTCTTTAATAGTCTGTGCAATTCCCGCTTTCTCAGAGTCTTCGCAAATAAAGCCATATTCTTCAATAATTGATTTGGCGTGATTGCCGCCACTGAGCGGTCCGAACAGCATAGTGATGCGCTTACCGATTTCTCTTGGATCAAACGGTTGGTATGCCATAGGATTTTTGAGAATGGCGTTGGTGTGTCCACCGGACGAATGTCTGGCAGCATTGTCACCAGAAACTGGCCAATGCGGTTGACGCGGCAACATGTACTGATTGACGAAGTCAGAGATTTTCTGGATTTTTTCAAATGCGATATTGGTGAAGAATGGGGTTTGGTCGGCTGCGGCACTTTCAGCCTGTGGGAAACGCGACCCAAATTGGCGAATAATCATGATGCACTGCTCGAGAGAAGCATTGCCAGCCCGTTCGCCTATTCCGTTGATGCATCCTTCAATCTGGCGAGCAACGCCGTTGTAGACGCCATTGATGGTATTCGGCACAGCCAGTCCCAGGTCGTTGTGATTATGTACTGACCAGGTAATCAGTTTGTCGGGAAACTCACGTTCAATAATTTCTGCGTGCTTGCGCATTTTGACCACATAATACTCATCTCCTTCCAGATCACAGGAACCGCCGATGGTATCAGGGCAATTGATGATAGTTGCACCAGCTGCAACTGCAGCGCGAATCAGATCGGTCGTAAAATCAAAATTCTCACGCATTCTCGAATAGCCTTCTGGGCTAAACTGCACTTCCAGTCCGGCATCCACAGCCATCGCTACGCATTTATAGAGGTCACTCACAATTTTGGCTTTATCTTCTGAATTTTTGCCGAGAGACGCTGGCATAAGTTCTGGGTCGACCGGCACATAAGTATGCAGTCTTGCTTTACCGCGAGGAATTGCTGGGGCAAGAGATTCAATTGTCTTAATTACTTGCTCTTCACGTAGTTGGCAAAGTGCAGCAATGATGGGCATATGGTCAAGCTTGGCGAGTTCTTCGGCGATTGTATAAACGATTTTGAAGTCGGTCGCGCTGGCAGAGGGGAAGCCAGCTTCCAATACATCAACTCTGAGTGAGGCAGCGAGATGAGCGTATTCAATATTCTGCTCGAACGTCATACCCGCGCCTGGACATTGCTGTCCATCACGCAGCGTTGTGTCAAATACTTTGATTTGACGCTCTCCTTCACATCGAAGAGTTTTCGCTGGTGACTGTTGTTGCATGTTGCCCCCTTAATGACAAAACGGACTCTGTTGTTGACAGAGCCCGACGGAATTCAAAAAATGAACTGGCTCTGTTATTCGTACTCACCCAACAAGAGGGCGCCCAGGTTGAGACCCAGGGACAAGAACAACAAGCTCGACAAATTCATTTGCATGCAACCATTCTGCTTGCGCACCGCCGTGCTGTCAATCGAACTTTGCAACACCGTTACGTATTGAACGGCGGTGACTTTCGAGATTTATTGATAAAGAAATCTATTTATTTATATAGGCATTTTAAAATCGAAATTTGCCTGGAACAGAGATGATATTTAGTAATGCGATTCTCTTCGTTAAAGGTGATCACATTGTCGGAAGCGTGACTGTAAAAACACTCCCCTTCTCCACTTCACTGACACAAGTAATGTCACAGCCCATGCGATCGGCGATTTGGCGGGCTAAATAAAGTCCCAGTCCAACACTGACGTGATATTTGCCCGGACTTCCACCTTGCCAGAATCGCTCGAAGAGATATTTCTGGTCTTCTTCACTAATACCGATGCCGTGATCAAGCACATGCAAGTGCACTTTGCTTTTGGATAATTCGCATGAAATTTCAACGGTACCGGATTCACGGCTAAACTTAATTGCATTATCCAATACATTTGAAAGCAGCTGTTCGAGTGCCTCCACGTCAGCCAAAGCCGACGCCCCTTTGATGCTGCACGTCGAAAAAATTGTGACTTTGCGCGACCTGGCGAATGGCTCAAGTTTTGCAATGCAAATCGAGATTGTTTTTTCTAAATCAACAGGGCGTATGCTTAGTGCTCTCGCCTTGGTCTCGTATTTGAAAACTTCCACCAATTTCAAGATTCGAGAAAGCTGCCCTGAATTGCTATCTTCTAGCTTCTCCAAAACGGATCGAAGATGTTCAGGAATCTTACCCAACGAACCCTTTAGCAATAGCTCAAACAGCAACTTGGCACCAATTGCAGGCGTTTGCAAATCATGAGCGAGGGCCGCCAGCCAATCTTCACGTTGTTGATAAAATTCTTCGCGCTCTTTATTGATTTGTTCTTCGACTTCGAGTTGCCTCAAGAATTTTTCCAATAAGAGTTGCGTAACGCCAGAGGCGAACTCATTGGCCTTAACAATCTCGCTTTCGGTCCAAGGGTCACAGGTGCCAAAGATTTGCTCCTTCCAGAGCTCAAATGATTTTCTCGGACGAATGCGCTGATCAGACTCATCTATAGTGATAGAATCCTGCGGCCCGCCAGCCCATTGAATCTCTTTAATTCTTTCAGGACGAAACCAGACGAGCCAACTACCTCTGCTCTGTGAAAGAGGAATGGCTAAGACACCGCTGGTAATGCCTCTGTATTCGTTGGCAGGTGAAAAGTTTTCCGAAAACTTGTTTGTAAAAAAGAATTTTTCTTCGGTACGAGCATTCAGCCAATCTCCAATTGCAACCAAATCGCTTTCGCACGGAACAATTCCGGTTGAGTGTATTTCCTTTTCATGAAAGATCGCGAAACCGCCCGAACCAGCGATTTTACAGGGCTTCTCGCCTACGCGTTCGAATCCGACTTTGATATCTTGAAATTGTGACAACTCGAATAATAATTTTTCTGTTTCCCTTTTTAGATACAGTCGATGTTCCAATTCCTCGGAATTTTCCATCCGTGAAACCAGCGTAGAAAGTAGCTGTGCAAGAAATTCGAGAATGCTGCGCGTCCTGTAATCAACCGTTTTTTCTCTATTGTGATGACATACAATTAGGGCCCACAGCCTTTCATCTTTCAGGATCGAAATCGACATCGACGCAGTAACGTTCATATTTTGCAAATACTCGACATGCACCGGTGACATCGAACGAAGCGTAGAAAAACTAAGATCAATTGGTTTTCCAGTCCTCTTATTTTCCACGGGAAAAATCGCAGCTGGAGAGGCGTTCACGTCCACTAAAACTCTCAGTTTATTGCGCACATATAACTCACGCGCTTGTTGCGGAATATCTGTAGCTGGAAAACTATGATTGAGATAAGAACCCATGAAATCACGACGCTGCTCAGCAACAACAGTGCCGTGCCAGTCAGGATCAAACTGATAAATCAAAACTCTGTCAAAATCAGAGATTCTCTGCACTTCAGTTGCGACACCCGCCAACAAGTCAGAAATTTTCTTAGCTGAAAACAGCTCCGGAAAGACATTCGTAAATGCTTGCCTGAAAATTCTGGTTTCGTCAAAATTGTTTCCCGTAAATGGCTCGCCCTCGAGAATCAACAATCCATCATGCTTATGAATATTGACCTGGAAGGGTTTGGTTGATTTCATATCATTGGGAAACATTGTGAAAGGACAGATTGATTTCAAATCATCACCTTTCAGGGCTGCCTCTATCTCGAAGAAACGCTGAATGCCGACAAATTCACGCAGATGCGTACCGATCAGCTCCTGATATTTGCGACCAGTCACAAGCTCAAAATTGACGCTGACATTTTCAACTATCAAATCATCTAAATTGAACGCCAGCAAAAAACCATGCGGCTGAATGCTTCCAAGCAAATGAATTTGCTCAGTTTCACAATTAGAGTAATCGAGGACATCCTGCTTCAAATAGTTTTCCAATTCCTAAAATACGCGGAAAATCCATGATACTCCCTCTATCATTCTCTTGCTCCGGACGGGCAATGTGGCAGGTTGCTCTTAATCTCTATTTCCTTGTCCTGACGGTCCCTCAAACCTTCCTGGGCACTTCATCAAAAAGGAAAAGCCGTCAGCATTTGCTGGCGGCCTTTATCAACTGATTGAAAGAGCGAATTGAGAGTGAAGGTCGGACCTTACTGACGCTTACAGCTTAGTGTAAAGCTGCTTCAGCAAGGACTTTCGGCTTCTTCGTCTTACTTGCGACGTCAGCTTGCATTACGGAGACTTCAGCAGGCGTCAGAGCTACCAACCCAAGGTCGAACATCTCTAACATTTGAGCACTGTTGGGTTTTGGGGCGGCAGTACCAAGAACATAGTCAGCAAACGGGAAAACAACGTTGAAATTCTTGTTTGGATACTGGTGGTGCATGAAATGGTGCTGAGCTAGGAATTTATACACTGGCCAACGGCTAAAACCGCGTGACTCCGGTTTGTGCATCTCCAAGTGAATCTTGTTCCAAGCCCAGTGATGGAAATAGAGCATTCCGACGAAGCACAGAGCCCATTGCCAAGAAACAAGAGCCAGACCGATTACGAGCGGGAGAACTTTGATAGGAGCCTTAATTACGGTGAGACGAATTTCTTTGTCTTCGCCTGGCGGAACTGGTTCGTCAACGAAGGTCTCTGAGTAATGTTGATGGTGAACAATGGCGTGTGATTCAAAAACACGCTTGTACGCCTTCGTGTACTTACTCAAGAAGTTACGTCTATGCATTAACTGCGCGTGCACTTGATGCTCAATAAACGAGATCATGACGCCCGAGACAATTAACCATCCGATGGTCTGTGCAACAACACCAATAGTCAAAGTAACACCTCTCACTGAATTCCACGAATAGTTTACGCTTTACTGACATCGAAGTCCCTACTTGACGCTAATAATGTCAACAATCAGCAGTAATTATTGACTGTTTTCGTAAGTCGGTCAATTATCTATGAAGAAAGCGCGACGATAAACTATTAAAAACGGTTGGATTTCAGCAGAGTTTTATATGCCTGGCCCGAATTGCGAATCACTTGATTTCATTCAAACAGTTCCAACTTTCTCGCCAGTAATTCTTGAACCGTTACCGGAAGAAAATCTAAATCTAAAAGCTGAACCCCTAGAGTTCACTATAACACATAGTATAAAACTAGCGAAAGTCAAAAAGTTAAAAGGAGTCACTACGCTTTATCGTATAAAAGCCACCAAAACAAACAGCCGTGAAGCTGTTTGAGTGAAATTGCGATCGAATCGGAGAAGAGAGGCTGCCCTCAACTTCCCCGACTCGATGCAACAATTCCGATTCAGCCAAGGCTTCGGCAGCCCGCAGCGTCGCACCGCTAGATTGACGGAGCGTTTTGCCTTAGCTTACGGCTGAATCTTTGCGTACTCCGCAACAGCGCCGATGGTCATGCGAATGATTTCCACCATGTAGGGGAAATTGATCGCGGAGACCCGATCCTGCAGGGTGTGGTAGTTCGGATCGAAGCCGTCGTCGGTGAACTCGATCGAGATCAGTACAGCCTTCCAGCCGTGGTCCTGGAACCCGGCATGGTCAGAACGGTTGTCGACCGCATGGTTGTGCGTGTCGACCACATTCAGGTCGAGGTTGTAGCGCTTGGCTGCACGCGTCAGAGCGACAACCAGGTCGTGAGAACCATTGCGGTCCTCGCCGTCATGGATGTCGACGCGATTGCCGGGCTTGCCGCAATAGCCGATCATGTCCATCTGGAACACGCCGACGATGTCGGTCTTCGCCGCAGCGCACTGGTCGCTGTACTTGTAGCTGCCCCAGAGACCCTGCTCTTCGCCGGTGAAGTGCACAAAGCGCACGGTGTAGCCGAGCTTGAGGTCCTTGAGAGTGCGCGCGACTTCGAAGACGCCGGTAGTACCCGACGCATCGTCATCCGCACCCGGAGCGACCTTTTCGTTCTGCCACGGACTGCCAACCGTCGAGTCGAGGTGACCGCTGACGATCACGACCTTCTCGGGATTGACTGCGCCGCGAATTTCGGCTTCAACGTTGTAGTAGGTCTTGCCGCGCACCTGGTAGGCGACGCGCTTGACCGCGATGCCGAGCGACTTGTAATAGTCTTCGACATAGCTCAACGCCAGCTCGATGCCCTCGGCATTGTGGCTGTTGCGGGTGCGGATGGTCACGGACTTGCCGCGAATAACCGACGCAACTTCACCGCTCAGGATGTTGAGATGGTGAGTGATGCCAGGGATAGTGACGGAAGCGTTGGCGGCGACGATGCGAGGATCGGGTGCCGGCAGATTGCTGACGTCGATGGGAGGAGTGCCGCGGAAGCGCGTACGACGAACTTCCTCGGGGTTGAACTTGCAGCCGCCGCGCGTATCCTTGCCGGCGTGAACCGAATGGAATTCGCTGTCGTCTGCTCGTTCGTGGTCGCAATCTTCACCGTGCTGGTGACCGTGATTGTGACCGTCGTTGTTGTTGTTGTTCTGTCCGTTGCCGGTCTTGCGAATCGCATTGATGACCAAGCCCAAGACAATGAGAAGCGCGATGATTGCGCCCCAGCCGATGATGCTCATGTTAGTCTCCTTTACGGACTCACCCAGCTAACGCGACATGCGTCAGGTAGTGAGCCCTACGTTGGGTTTCTTTTGAAATCTCATGGACAAGCCAACCCTTCGCTCTCTCAAAGAGGGAGCAAAACGCATGTATCTAGCGGTGCGTGTGTTGTGAGGGCTGAGTGGAAAAAATTCCTTGGCTTGAAAAATGAGGGGTTAAAGAGACCTTCACCGTAGTGATCGCCAGAGAGCGAAATCAAAGAAGCTCTAATTAAGAGAGCTGATGATTCAGGAATAGATAAGCTCTTAAGATGCTGATCCTGGTTCGCGCGAGCAAATACGAGTCAAATACCTGGTCAAAACTTAGCGGATTTAAATGCTGGATTAACTGCTATCGCAACCGCGCAAAGCAATTATTGCCGCCCAATCGGACAGTTCCAAAACGCGTATTTCCGAGCGAAAAAATCTACAAGTTGACACAACTGAGTTAACCGTTATCAGTCGGTCGAAACCATTGTTGCTGAAAGACTTGCGAACTGTTGCTTAGTCACGATATCCGGCCGCTTTTAACGGGTAAACGATGTAAGCGATCACACGCTAAATTTTGCATGTTCTCACGACAGATTGACGAAGGATTTTCCGACTTGACCTCAGTTTTTCGCAGACCAAATACCAATATTCGACTTGGCGAACTTTTGCTCCAGGCTGGCATGCTCACTCAAGACCAAGTCCAGGAAGCAATTCGACATTCGAAAGGGAAACGGCTACAGATTGGCCAAATTTTGGTCATGTGCGGTTTTTTGACCCCGCGCGACCTGCAATCGGTTCTGCTAGCTCAGTCAATGATTCGGGATAAATCGATAGACTTCAATCTGGCGGTGCGTTGCCTGAAAATCGCCTTCAAAATGGGATCGACTTTCAGCGAAGTGCTCGAAAATCATGAGGATGCACCAGCCCGAAAAGTACCAACAGGCAGACTTGGCGAATTGCTACTTGAAGCAGGCGTTTTGCGCTGGGAGCAATTATCCAAGGCGATGGAGCAAAGTCTGCAAACCGGCCTGCCACTTGGACGAATGCTGGTTCTACACCAGGTTTTGACTGAGTCAGTCCTCAACACTGTCCTCGATATTCAGGTTCGACTACGCGACGAAATGTTAGTACGCGAAGAAGCGTTGCAAGCGGTGAGATTTGCTGCCGGTCTGCCCGGACATTCAGGCGAAGAACAGCGCGGCGAGAGACCGGCACAAGAACCACCAAGAAAACGTGGAGTACGGCTCGGTGAGCTGCTCGTCATCTCAGGAGTGCTTACCGAAAATGACGTGATGAATGCTCTCGAGTGGGGACTAGTCAACCAGCAACCGATCGGGCAAGTTTTGATTTCGCGCGAACTAATTTCGGCTGCGCTATTGGAAGCCGCCCTGAAATTGCAAAAAATTGTCGACGATAGTCAGATGGATGCCTTAATGGCAGCAGAATGCCTTGGTCATGTTCATGAATCGAAAGTGACGCTCGAAGAAGCGATGGAGCTTGCGAAAGTAGAAAATACCGAAGTGCGGTCATCACTCGGCTACGAAAAACTTTTGACTCTAGCGCGAGTGGTGACGCAAGAAGATGTGCAAGCAGCTTTTGATTTAAGCTCGAAAAGTCCGCAAATAGTCGGCAAAGTTTTGGTTTTGACCGGCTATTCTGATGCGCCGACTGTGCAAGCAACACTTAGATGCCATCAGCTTCTAGCTAAAGGCTGGATCTCACAAGACGATGCAGTTGCTGCCCTCGACTACTGCTTACATCATCGCCCGAACAAGAAAATCAACTTTGACCAGGCTCTCAAAGAATTGGGCTGGAGTCCCAACAAACGTCTTCGCATGGATGGCGAAGCTGCAGCAATTCCGGAGCTCGTTTCAGATTCACCAGATTTACCCACTGTTCGAGACGAGTTGGAGAGCGCAACGGCCTTTGTGAAGGCAGATGAAAAGCCGGATGATGCGAAGAAACCGCGAAAATTCAGCGAAACAATTTTGCCGGAAGATGCAAAAGCAATGCAGCTTGCAATGCTCGTAAAACAAGGAATAACCGGACAAAAACCCGATGAGGAAGAAGCTAGTGATTTCGCCGCTGACCAAAAAACGGCTCTAGCAAGTGCATTTGTTCGATTGGCCCAGAGCTATTGCGATCAGGGCAATTATGTTGAAGCACAGCAAGTCTACGAGCGCATTCTGGTTAATCGGCTCAATGATCTCGGCCCGAACAGCACCGAGCTAACAACAGATTTGACAAATTTAGCCGCTGTTCTATGTGTGCAAGGAAAATTCAACCAGGCTGAACCATTCATGCGCCGCGTAGTCTGGATTTTAGAAAATGCCGAAATTCCGACACCGACTAGATTGGCTGATGCTTTGTCCATGCTGGGAGAAATCTATTTCCGACAGGACAAATTCTCAGAAGGTGAAGCTCCAGTCAGTAGGGCCTTGCAATTGCGCGAAACTCATTTACCCGCTAATCACACCGACATAGCCGATTCACTTTCAGGATATGCCAAGTTATTACGCAAAACTGGCAAGTCCGAAGAAGCTGAAAAACTCTATTCGCGAGCGCAAGAAATTCTGAATAGCAAAGAAGATCGTTCTGCACTTTCAAGCTAAGTTACTTCTTACTACTTGCGATAATCAAAGCCATACTATAGACACTAGTAACTGTCAGGGTGTAAGGCGTTCTCTTAGATCAGATCGTACGTTCTACGTGATTCCTGGCAGTTTCAATAAATGAAATCGAAATCTCCAAATATCTGAGCGCTGGAAATTGTTGGACAATTTTGAACAATGTTGAACAATGTTTCAAAATCAAACAATCTCGAACTTATTATGGGGTATCCAACGACCAGAATTGAGAAAGTACACTTCTAAGAATTATGGGGTACCTGGACACTTGACGCTCGTAGATCACGTCAAC
>JACMKL010000551.1 GCA_014380105.1 Candidatus Melainabacteria bacterium | reverse complement strand
GGTGAAACAAGCGAAAGAAGCCGATCGAAGCAAATTCCTGGCAGTCAAAAAATATTTCGACTCCGGCTTTCTTCATCTCTGGACCGCCAATTCCGAAAATGTGGATGTCCGGCTCTAGTTCCTTTATATGTTGGAGAAGCTTGGAGACGTGCTTGTCTGCCGACACATCGCCGACGACCACACATAGTGACCTTTTCAAACCTTCCGTCGCGGTGGCGGAAGTCGATGAACTCACCGAACGGTACCGTGGGTGAGGGCGACAGAGCCTGACGCTAATTTGATATGCCGAACATCAGCTAAGCCAGCCGCTGTGAATAATTCGCTTATCCCTTCAGGGTCAGGATAATTCTTTTTGGACTCAGGCAAATAAGTATATGCAGAACGGTCTTTCTGGAGCACCTGTCCAATAATCGGCACTATGTGCCCGAAGAAAAATTTGAACATCGGAGGGAAGATAATGCCTTCCGGTCTGCCCAGGTCTAGATTAATTACTTTGCCGCCCGGCTTGACCACGCGAGCCATCTCAGCGATCGCGCGCCCGTAATCGGTCACGTTGCGAAGTCCAAAACTGACAATGGCGCCGTCAAATTCAGGTTTGTCGAATGGCAGCTCGAGGGCATCACCATTAATCCATTCTAATTCCACGGCAGTCTTGCCACCTTCTCGATGGCGCAGCTCTCTGTTTTTTGCCACATCAAGCATATTTGCTGAAAAATCCAGACCGACCACTTTGCCCGAAGAAAGCTTCTGGGCAATCGATAGCGCGAGATCACCGGTGCCGCAGCAAACGTCTAAATATTTGCCTGTATTACCTTGAAGCAAGATGGCGACTGCTTTTCGCTTCCAAAGCCTATGCATGCCCATACTGATGCAGTCATTGGCAACGTCGTAACCGCGGGCGATGCGGTCGAATTGGCTCAGAACGTACTGAGCTTTTTCATCTTGTGCAGGCAGCCGAAATGGCATGATTACTTGACTATTCCGAATCCGGAGAGAATGCAAAGGATAAGAAAAACGAAGAAGATGCCCCAGGTAAGCTTATCTAGACCACCTTCAGCACCGCGACGTCCGGAGAACATTGTCGCTGTTCCGCCGATACCGCCCATTCCTTCACCTTTTGGTGAGTGGAGCAAAACCATCAAAATCATCACCAAGCCAAGCACAGCTTGGGCTACCAGAAGTACGGTGTAGGCGACGCTCATCAAAAATCCTCCAGAACTTGGCACCGGGCGGACGACCGCCAGCCGTGTGCGAGCCCAATTTTAGCATCCGATCTTCAAGTGCTCAGTCGAAACAAAGCATACATTTACCTTCTGCTTGGTATGAATAATATTGAGGGCTATTAATAATTGGTGGATGATGTCGAGCAATGCGTCGGGATTTCGAGTTTTTGTCGTTGGCGGCAGTGACGCTGACAGAATTTCACTACAGAATTCATTAGACGACACAGAGACAGTTTTTGTCATGGCACCGTCGACCGAGCTTTGGTCAAACTCAATCCATGACTTTCGCCACGCCAACTGTCAGATTTTGTTTTTGAGTCGAGACGCGTTTGGAAATTCTCCGCATATTGCTCTCTCTAGCTTACGGCTGGTTTTGCCTGTGACTCCATTGATTGCCTTTGGCGGACCAGAAGACGAAGATTTTCGTCGTCGCTTGATCGAGTTAGGTGTTGTCGATTGCCTGGCATCAGGGCGACTCACTCCGGAATTTGTGGTGCGCGCGTCCAAGCGCGCTGTCAGTCTATTAAAAACGGAGAGTGTGAGCGAAAGCAAAAACAATACCCACGATGCACTACTTTCTGAGCCTCTGCTGCAACTATCCAATGATGGCATTTTCTCTTACGATCTCAATTTCAAATTTACGATCTGGAATTCAGTAATGGAGAAGGTCTTCGATTTATCGAAAGAGGAAGTTATTGGTAAAGATGCGTTTGAAACGTTGCCGTTTTTGCGTGACATTGATGAAGACGAACTCCTGGTTGCAGTTCGACAGGGTCGCAGCGTAATGCCGCCGGAGCGCCCTTTTATTCATCCAAAAACTGGCCGTACAGGTTTATTTCAGTCGAAATATGCTCCAATTAAAGATGTAGAAAATAATGTCGTCGGTATACTTTGTGTATTTAAAGATACTTCACGCAATGTTGACCGGTGGCGCGAAAGTGGCTCCTATGCTGAAGCCACGAACACCGAGTTGAAAGCAAAAATTCCTGACGCCGTGATCACAAATTTGCTCGATGGTCTCCTTGATGCAGCGGATTTAAGTGAAGTGAGTGAAGGCGAGCTGGACGATATCGACATCTCGACGAAGGGCATTCCGTATCGCGAACGTCTTCAAGCCCTTAAGCCCGGAAGAAATTTTGAGTTTAATCAATCGAATACAATCGAAAATGCACCAATCGGTATCTGGAAACTCGATGACCATTTTGAAATCACGAAAGTAAATGCGACTGTGCGCCGACAGCTCGCCCTGGAAGATTCTGATCTAATCGGTAAACCTATTTTTGAAATCGTGCCTAGCTTTCAACGTGAGTTATTGAGTGTGGTTCTCGACAAAGGTGAACGTGTGCACCTGGAGAATCAGTTTGTCAAATCTGATGGCGCCAGAGAGAGCAATCCGACATATTGGGATGTCGCTGCCTGGCCGCTTAAAGGTGAAGACAATGCAATTGTCGGGCTATGCCTGAGCACCATGGAAGTTACTGAAAGACAGCGTACGCTGCAACAAAAAGAAGATTTCGTGGCCACATTAGTGCACGATTTAAAAACACCTTTGCGCAGTATTTCAAGTTACC
>JACMKL010000550.1 GCA_014380105.1 Candidatus Melainabacteria bacterium | reverse complement strand
AATTTAGTGACCGTGCTCAAGCCGACAGGACTTAGGCACATCTCCCCGATTACCTGGAATAAGTACACCATGATCAACCATAACGGACTTACTTTGCCTTGCTGGGCCAATGTTGCAGCAGGCACCATCAGACCGATTCCCAAGCCAAGGAATGTAAGCCCAATAGCGAACTTGGTCGGACTCGACGGATCCTTGTCGCCAAGTTTGACCCATAGCCATGAGAACATCGGTGCCAAGATAATCACAAATGCGGCTTGTAATGACTGCAGCCACGTTGATGGAAACGCCCAGCCGTTGATGCGGCAGTCAGTCAATTTGTCCGCAAACAAATTCAAGCTTGAGCCACCCTGCTCATAAATCGCCCAGAACAGTATGTTGAAACAGAAGAGCACCGCGATGGCGCCGATGCGTTTAAGTTCTTCGGGAGTAAGCTTGCCCGACTTTGGAGGTTCAATTTTCGCTGTTTCTCCAGGCGCTGTTTCGTCAGGCGCTGTTTCGCCAGGCGGTGTTGCGCCGGACGATTTCTCAAGATCAATTTCAAGTTCGAGTTGAGCGGCTGCCGCTGCGCCTGGGCCGGGGACCTCTGCTGTTGCAGATGCGGCAACCGGCAATTTAATCGGTCTATCGCCGACACCAACTAGTCGATCGCGGCAGATAACGAAGTTGACCAATCCGAAGATCATGCCTACGCCTGCTGCCGCAAAGCCCCAGTGCCAGCTGGAATGTGGGTCCAGATTCATGGACTGAAGCCAAGCTTTGAACTCGTTGCTCTGAGCTAAGAATCCGCAAACAAGTGGTGCCAACGTTGCACCGATATTGATCCCCATATAGTAAATAGAAAAGCCCGCATCTCGGCGGTGATCGTCTGGACCGTAAAGTGTCCCCAGCAACGTGCTCATATTTGGTTTGAGCATGCCTGTGCCTATTATAATCAGCACTAGCCCGCCGTAAAACGTGTACAGGTTCGCAAAGGCCAGGGTGAAGTGCCCGAGCGCAATAATTGATCCGCCGATGAGAATAGAGAGTTTTCGTCCGAGAAATCTATCGGCTACGAATCCACCAGGAATTGACATCATATACACCATCATGGTGTACGTGCCATAAATTTCTCCCGCGTTTTTATTGTCGAAGCCGAGTCCGCCATCTGTGGGCAGCGCCACCATATACAATACTAAGAGCGCTCGCATACCGTAGTAGCTGAAGCGCTCCCACATCTCTGTAAAGAAGAGCGTCGGTAGACCTTTCGGGTGACCGGCAAACAGACCAAACCCGCCAGACTGACTTTGTGCTGGAACTACACCTACAGATTGACTCACAGAAAACCCACAGTCCTCTCGAACCGCAAGATTTTAGCATCCCGTGATGCTGATCAGCTGAGACCTTCAGAGATCAAGACCAAATGACTTAAGCAGCAGATTTGCGCTTCAGATCGTCTTTGTTGTGAATCATCATGAAAGCGAACGTGCCGTCGGCTGCCGCTTGACCAGCTATTTTGATTGCTGCTTCGCGTGTTTCCAAGCCTTCTTTGATGCAGTCGCGTTCGTCGGTCATGACTGCCCATTGTCCATTGATGGGAACAACGTGAATTGTCGTCTCGGTTTTCTTCATTAGTCACATCCATTCAAGTGTCTCTTTAATGGATGACGCTCATGAATATATTTGGTTTCCAACAGAAGAGTCCGAGCCTGGCTCGAACCGCGTCGGATCACGACAAAACTCGTT
>JACMKL010000549.1 GCA_014380105.1 Candidatus Melainabacteria bacterium | reverse complement strand
TTAACTCTCGCTTTAGTCATTTCAGTGAATGCGGCTTTAGCTAAAGATGCAGCGTTTGACAGCTATTGGACTAATTTTAAAACTGCGCTTACGAAAAACGATAAAGAAGCAATCGCGAATTTGACCAATATTCCTTTCGAGTCTTATGACGGCAAATTGAACAAGGCGCAATTCATCAAATATTGCGAGAGAATTTTCCCAAAGAAGACGAGAGATTGCCTGGTTAAGCAAAAACCACTCTTAGATCAAAAGACAAGCTACAGTGCATTTTGCGGAGAAGAAATATTCTACTTTGAAAAGATAAAAGGCAAGTATTTATTCACCACCATTGGTGCCAACGACTAAATTTTTTTAGTGAGTCTTCGTTGGCTTGACTTGTTTGGCTTCCCAATTTCTCAATATTGTCACGCCTTTTTCAAATTCCGCAGCGCTGGAATAAAAGGTGTGTGCACCATCGTTACGGTATGGGTTTCGCACATAATATAAATAAGTCGAAGGGGTTGGATTAATAGCAGCCAATAACGAAGATAAGCCTGGCGAGCCAACCGGTCCTGGTGGTAAACCTTTAAAAAGGCGCGTGTTGTATGGAGACCGTCGCTCAACATCAGACTTATAAACTTTACCGTCGTTGCGCCATTTTCCAGATATTTTAGACGCGTAGACGAGAGTAGAATCTACTCCTAGTGGCATGCTAATTTTTAAACGATTGTAGATTACAGAAGCGACGAGCGGTCTTTCTTGAGCTAGTTTTGCTTCGGTCTCAATTATGGATGCAACAGTGACGACTTCGTGCATGGACACGTGCTTTTGCTGCGCTGCTTTAGACAAATGTTCGTCCCAAATTTTCTTAAATCGATTAACCATGCCGACAACAACTTCACGGGCAGTCATTTTTTCGACCACAAAATAAGTATCGGGATAGAGATATCCTTCCAAGTTTTTCGCGTACGGATCAAGATCAGAAATCAGTCCTCGATTGTTCATAAGAGGCAGAGCCTCTGTGTCCGAGCGTAGTTTGAGAGCCGGCACTTCCTTCATTGCTCGCGCAATGTCAAAGCGTGTCCAACCTTCCACGATTGTCAGTCGCTCTGACATCGCGCCGGATTTTAAAACATCAATAACGCCCAGCGGAGAAATCGGCGAAGCAAATTGGTAAGTGCCAGCCTGCACAACAGGCTCACCGTGAGTCAATTTCAGAAAGACTCGCAGCGGTAAAAGATCTACAAGCACTCCTTCACTAGAAAGAATTGCCAGAGCATCTTCGAGCGTGGCGCCGCGCGGAATGGCGATCGAAATCGATGGTTGACGGAGACTATGACGCTCGGTAAGCGCAGTCCATTTCTCGTAGGCAAAATAGCCTGCGGATAAAACGCAAACCAGCAATATAACTAGCCCTACTTGCAGCAGTTTCATAAGAATTTAGTATAGCCAGGAACAGCTAAACTTATGAAATAGCATTACGAACTATATTTTTGCTCGAAGCTGATCTGTGTCAACAATGACTGTGTCGCAAAATCGGCACCTGGGCTCAAAACCACCAGGGGTTCGAATTACAGAATGACCGTAAAGTTCGCAATTTTGCGCCCCTCGTTTACTGCGTGGTTTGTATGAGAAGAAGGCAATCAGGTCCTTCCAGGCGCGAGCAACAATTTGATTGAGACCAAAGGAAAAACCTTGCTTCAATTGCTCTTGAGATTTCAGGGTGCGAAGCTCCTGAGCAGTAATTCTTTTTACTCTCTTACCAGTTGGATTTTCCAGCGACCCGAGTTCTGGTTGCTGTGTGCGCCGTAGGCCGTCCATGTCTGACACTTCATCACTCCTTGTGATCTTGCCTTAAGCTTGCGGGACAGGAAAAACAGTCCAGCCTCCTGAGATCTCCCTTATTGAAAGCTGATATGAGTTTAAAATCAATGGTATTTCTGTTAACCATAGCGCTCAGGAAAGCGCGATACTTACCAAACACCCCTGAAGGCAAGAAAAATGGACCGCAATGAAGTACTAGCTGGCGCGCATCGTGTCGTCATAAAGCTTGGCACTGCCGTTTTAATGAAAGAGGAAGGCGGAATTGCGCTCAGTCGCTTTTATTCCTTTATCGAAGGCATTGCAGGGCTCTTGAAAGATGGCAAAGAAGTGTTGTTGGTAACATCGGGAGCTGTCGGATTGGGCGTGCAGAAATTGGGATTACCAAAGAAGCCGAAACTTTTGCCCCTCAAGCAAGCATGTGCGGCTGTTGGGCAGGGGCGCCTGATGGCACTGTACTCCGACGCTTTCCAGGGGCTCGACATTGTCACAGCTCAAATTCTTCTCACCGAAGATGACTTCTCCAACCGTGCCAAATATTTAAATTTGCGCAGCACCATCAGCGAATTAATGCGGTTGAAAGTTTTACCAATCATCAATGAAAACGATACGGTCTCTACTGCCGAAATAGAGCCAGGTCACGACAACGAGTTTTTGAAAGTAAATTTCGGAGACAACGACAAGCTTTCAGCTCTCGTGGCAAGTAAAGCAGACGCTGATTTGTTGGTCATCTTGACCGACGTAGATGGACTATACACCGATGATCCACGTAAGGGCGACACTGCAAAACTGATTCCGCTTGTCACTGCCATCACACCAGAAATTGAGAAATTGGCTCAAGATGCTGCGGCACCAGGGAAAATGGGACGCGGGGGCATGAAAACAAAATTGGAAGCAGCCAAAACGGCGACGCAATCTGGTTGTGCCGTAATAATTGCAGGCGGAAAAACGCCAGATGTCATCCCCAAACTTTTCTCCGGCGCCGAAATCGGCACGCTGTTTTTGCCTCAGGCCGGACTGACCGGGAAAAAACGCTGGATCGGATTTGCAACAACTGTTAAGGCAGCTCTGGTCGTCAATGATGGTGCCAAAACAGCTCTCAAAAATGGTAAAGCCAGCCTGTTGCCGGCAGGAATAGTCAAAGTGCACGGACAGTTCGAAAGGGGCGACGTGATTGGGATTATTGACCCGTTGGGTGTTGAATTCGCACGCGGGATCGCTAATTATTCGAGCGAAGAAACCAAGCAAATTTCGGGGCAACATTCCAATGCGATCAACGAGAAAATCGAAACCAGAAACTACGACGCCATTATCACACGTGATAATATCGCTGTTCTTGAGGCCGGTTGAGCATTTTGCGTGAATAAAATATGACCGAACTCCTTTCAACAGATATAAATGAAACCGCCCGACGGGCGCGCTTAGCGGCAAGCCAGATTGCTCGCTTTACAAAACAAAAGCGCACGGATGCCTTGTTTGCCATGGCTGAGGAACTCGAGCGCAATCAAGCTTTGATTTTGAACGCCAACGAATTGGACATGAAAGCGGCGGCGATTCTTGTTGAAGAAGGCGAGATGCCGAGCGCTTATCTAAAGCGTCTAAAACTAGACTCTGAAAAATTACGCGGCGTGATTGCTGGAATACGCAAAGTAGCGGAATTGCCAGATCAACTCGGAGATTCCACTCTGCACCGCGAATTGGATGGAGGACTCGAACTTTTTCGGGTCAATTGTCCAATCGGGGTTGTTCTGGTAATCTTCGAATCAAGGCCCGATGCCCTTCCTCAAATAATGTCTCTGCTGGTCAAAAGCGGCAACGCCGGTTTGATCAAAGGTGGTCGCGAGGCGGAAAACTCTAACAAAATTTTGTTCAACTGCCTGCAGAAAGCCCTTCTGAGCTCAGGTTTCCCGGAAGCCTCATTCAGCCTCCTGAGCGGTCGCGCTGAAGTTTCCGCACTACTCAAATTAGAGCGCTTAATCGATCTCGTCATTCCGCGCGGCTCTAATGAATTAGTCAGTCAAATTCAAAACAACACTCACATTCCTGTACTCGGACACGCCGAAGGAATTTGCCACCTTTATGTTGACCAAACGGCAGATCTGGCGATTGCAACAAAGCTGACCCTGGATGCCAAAATTCAATACCCAGCAGCTTGTAACGCCATAGAAACACTACTTGTACACCGCTCGGTTGCGGAAAACTTCTTACAAGATGTGATACCAAAACTTTTAGCAGAATCAGTAGATGTGCGCGTAGAAAAATCGCTGATCGACAAATATTCTCTCAAAGATGTTGCCACCGCCAACGATACTGACTGGTCAACTGAATATTCAGACCTGACACTCTCCATCAAAATGGTAGATTCGCTCGGAGAGGCAATCGAGCACATAAATAATTACGGCTCGGGACATACAGAAACAATCGTCACCAAAAGTGGCGAAACATTCGATCGCTTTTTTGCGGAAGTCAATTCAGCAGGCGTGTATTGGAATGCTTCAACCAGATTTGCAGACGGATTTAGATATGGGTTTGGTGCTGAAGTCGGCATCAGCACAGGAAAAATGCACCCACGTGGTCCGGTTGGTGTTGAAGGCATCACTACCTACAAGTACAAACTAATCGGGCACGGGCAGACAGTCGGCGAATATTCCGGCCCTGATGCAAAACAATTCACACACAAAGATATCGACTGAGGAAAGGAAATCAGA
>JACMKL010000548.1 GCA_014380105.1 Candidatus Melainabacteria bacterium | reverse complement strand
TCCCGGCAAAAGTGCCGATAGTCTTCCACCGAGTGAGTCAGTGCGTCCAAGATGTGATGAGCGCTTGGGGCAAACGGCCACTCATTGCAATCGAGGGCTGCCGCTTTCATAGCAAACCACAATTGGTAGTCGGGAGCTGTACCATTATTGAGGCTGCGTCGGAGATTGTTTAGATTCTTGCCGAAGTATCTTGTGACACTTGATGCCTTCAGTCCGGCAGCTTTGCATTTGTTCCATATTTCTTTGTTCCGCGACCGAATTGCCGCGCGAGAGAACTTGTCGCATAGCAACAAGGCCATTTTGTCATCCAGTGCGGATTCAAAGAAGAGAAATTTGTCAACGGGGTCGTAACTCCAGTAAGTCGCGAATTCCAGCGAATTGGGGATCGGTTCATTAGGCATCGCTGTTTCCTCGAAAGGGGGCGAGTGAACTTGAGGGCCTCAGACTAATCGATGGCTTGAATCGCGCGCGCGCGCCGCGCGGCTCTCGTGTGGTTTCGGATCGACGCCTTTGGTTTTCCCGCTGGCCGATCGTTCTCTAAGGTGAATCACAAAAACTACTTACGGCGTACTGGCTTGTTACGGGAAATTTCAAAAAAACGTTCGAAGTTTTATCTCGCTCGGCCTGGTTTCTTTGAAGGCACTGCCTCTTCCAGCGCATCTTGCAAGTCCGGCTGGACACGAAGCAGCGCCAAGCGCGCCTCATGATGAGCCTGAGTGAGAACTGTACACAACACGGCGTCGCTGACGCCGTCGCCCGTCATCTGTGGTTTGATAATCCCTGCCCGGTGCATTGCCGCCACCGATGCTCGAAAGAATGCGCGTGACGCTTCTTTAGAAACCGTGCCGTTCTCTTCTCCTCCATGGACGAAGGCGAACAGGCGGACGTTTTCTAGGCGAAGCCGGTCAAGGCGTTCAGACCAATCGACCGGAGTATCAGAATGATCGTTGTCCTCCATGACGGGAATAGTTAGTGGCACACCTGCGGCATGAAGTCAACGAGCTTTTTAGTTGAGAATCTCATCAAAACTGCGCGCGAAGCATGGGTATATGGGAATTCGTGCTTTACTGAGCAAAGACGCTTTTGATGGTGCTTGTGCGTGCGCGACAGACCAAGCGGACGCAGATCATCATTGCTTGATATGCAAACGACGGATGCTGCGGTTCTATAGCTGCGGCCCTCATTTTCAAAATCGTCGCTTCTCTGACAGGGATGAAGTCAGTCAACGATAGGCGGCGAGCGCCATGGTGTTCGTGCGATGCTGCCGAACTCGCTCGGAGGAGGTTGTGCCATGCTTAATTCTGTTTCGAAGAGAAGGCATCCGTTCGCCGACCTGGAGCGCCACTTTCAGACACTGGTGATTTTCATCAGTAAGACGACGGAAGTCACATCGGACGTTGAGGCAGCATGCCAAATGATTCGCGGCCGGGTCTACCATGCAACGAGTCAGATGTTGCGCCGCTGGCATGTCCCAAATAGGTGGGTGGAAGCGGAAGACATCGTACAACTATGGCACGTTGCGATGTGGGAAAGGGGCTACGCCCGATGCGACAGGGACAGGCCGGTTTACCCGTATGCGTATCAAATGCTGCGATATCTTTGCATCGGCGTACTCAAACGTGTGATGAAGAGCACGTCGGAGATTTGCGAAAACCAGCCGACAGAGCGAGCGGGTTGGTTGGATGCGATGGAGCATACCGAAATGCTCACCGCGCTAGAGCAGGAGATTGGCAAACTCCCCACGAATCTTCGTTGGGCAGTTGAGCAATGGCTGGCATCTCGGCGCTCCGGGCATCGCCTCTTATTTCCAAGTGGTGAGTCACGGCGGAAGTTTCACAATCTTCTCTTTCGCGCACGTCGCCGCTTGAGAGCGTTGTTAGTCGAAGAGCCTCACTGCCAATGCGAATTCAAGGATTTGGAGCGGGCGACGGAAGTACAACCGGTTCGCCGAGCAATAAGTCTTCGGAGCAAGCATCCATCGCTCATTTGAAATGGATGCGGTTCACGTCCGTCACTGGCCATAGCGGTGCTGACGCCTGTCGCATTGGTGCTCGTTAAGAGCCAGTCGTCGTTTCTTCTGGGCTTCCCGAACCGGTGAAGCTCGCCCCCCTTTTTGAGGAGTTGATGCAATGGTCCGTTCCGATTTTCGTCGTCCGATGGTTTGGAAGGTTCTGGCCTGTGTGATCCTGGCACCACTCATGGCAATGACAGCTCACCCTGCGATCGGCCAAACGACAGACAGCAAGGTAGCTGAGACGCGGGGGTCACTGCCCGCCGCAGTCGAGCAAACCATCAAAGAGAGCAATCGTGCCGCGTATGAAGAGTTAGAGGCAATACAACGCAAGTGGCGCGAGGTGTTTCGCCAGTCACGAAGCCGTCAACGGCTCAAG
>JACMKL010000547.1 GCA_014380105.1 Candidatus Melainabacteria bacterium | reverse complement strand
CTCACCCCCACCACCATGGATCATCAGAAGAGCGCGCCGTCCATTCAGTGGACTATCGTTCTCCTGATAAATCTCAATTGAACCAGGCTTTTCCTTAATCAACATCTCAGGAGGAAGAATTGGAAAGCTAAACAAAACTTCTGACGCTTCAAGTGCCTTATTTTGCTGACTTAAGCAAGGCGAAACCAATAAGAGAGACATGGCAGCAGCGAGTAGCGTAGCTTTGGACAACAAAGCCCCCGCGGATGTCCACATCAAATTACTGCCTCGTTTTTTTCAACCTTTCGACCGTCAACGTACACAGAGTCGACCTTTAGCGACGCCTCATCCCAGACGACCAGGTCAGCCTTCTTCCCTTTCTCTATGTGCCCAATTTTTTCGTCAAGCCCTAAAGCTTTCGCTGGATTAAAACTAGCCATTCGGATAGCATCGACAAAACTTGCACTTCCCCAGGCTACACAATTTCGGACTGCGTCAGCCAGATGAATCGACGAGCCAACCAGTCCACCGCCAGTGGTGCCGATTTTTGCTGCATCAGTAACAAGAATTGTGTGCTCACGCCCTTTCATTTTAATTATGATTGATACCATCTCCGGTGCCAGGTGCAAACCGTCTGCAATCACGCAGCAAGTAACATTGTCGTTTAAAAACGCGGCACCTACCGCACCAGGACTGCGATGATGAAGGGGAGGCAGGGCATTAAACGTGTGAGTCATCATAGTCACACCGGCATTGAATGCTTTATTTGCTTCTTCGAAAGTGGCGTTAGAATGACCGAGTGAAGGTTTCACACCATGGTCAATTAGATACTGCAGAGCCTTTCCATCGGGATCTGTTTCCGGTGCCATCGTCATCAAACTGACGCCATCGATTATCAGCCTCTTCAAAGTTTCTTCAGTGAGTGGTGTAACAAATTCCGGTGGGTGCACACCTGGTCTCTTCGGAGACAGACAGGGACCTTCCAGGTGAACGCCCGGAAGCCTTGCGGAGAGAGACTTCCCGAGTTCAAGATTTTTATTTAAGCCGTGGGCGTTCAGCCATTGGATGTTTCGCACCAAAAAGTCGATGTCGGCAGTTATTAGTGTTGGCAAAAAAGAAGTAACGCCATCAATTGCTTGATCGTGTGTAAATTTCTCGAGCGCCTTATCAGACAGTTCGCCCCAAAAATCGAGCGCTGGACCACCATTTAATTGCAGATCAAAAAGCCCGGGAGTGACGAATTTGCCTGTCACATCAACATTTTCAAAATCGGGAGACGCCTCTCCTCTTCCGACTATTTCCTCAATCTGGTCGCCTACAATAAGTAAGTCCGCAAATCGCACTTCAAGAGGCGAAATTATTTGACCGCCTATCAAACGAAGCTTTTTCATATTATTATCAACTGGGTACTTGGAAGGTTCGGCTGAAGCCGGATACCTTGATTGGGTCACTAAAACTCTGGGAATAGTACTGGTTGGCGTAGCAGTTATACAAGGCCTGGAAGCACGAATGATTCCTGACGGAAATTTGGCAACTAATCAGCAGACCGGACAACCGGTCGATGTTAGAGCACTGATGCAGAAAGTTGTCGAGTTGCAAGAACAACTCCTGGCACAGCAAGAAAAAGCGCTTGTACTCTCAGCTCAAGCACGTGAGCTTGATCGTACTGCCAGAGATATCGACGAAATTAAAAATGAGCTCTCGTCGCAAGGCATTATTCTGGCTGACAAGACCAGAGAAAATAAACAGCTGCATCAGGAATTATCCAAAGTGACAGCATTGTTGGATGCAAAATTACAAGAAACTGATGAGCTCAGAGCAATTGTGCAGGATTTACAGCATCAGTTAAAAACACGCGAACAAGAACGCGACTTACTTGCCGTTATGTTGAACGAAGCAGAAAATAATCAGCGCCGTCTTGAAGCTGCAATTGCAGAAATTACTTCGCACATGAATGCGAAAGACAAAGAAGGCTGGTTGGCTCGATTTAAGAAGGGCTAAGTCTAAAACGTTCGCTGGTCATCGGGATCGATAGATGGCGGAACTTCAGGCTTTGCACCCGGTGTAAAACTATAAGGATCAACGCCGAGAGAGCTTGCACCTGGGCTGGCGGCGGGATCAAACAATGGCGGCAATTTTTGGTTTTGACCGATGAATTGTTGAACCAAGCCTGTGACGCCACTGGCATCAATGGTTGTGTTTCTTCTGCCGAATCCAAATAGACCCTTTTTGGATGTAACAGTGTCTCCAAGGATAGTTTTAGCTTCAACCTGCGATCCGCCAAACAAACCTTTTTTCCTTTTGACTTGGTTGCCGAACAGTGAGACGCCTGACTCCTTGGAGCCTAGCCAGCCGCTTTTCTTGCGCTCGAAACCATTGCCTTTACTATCTCTGAAATAGGCTTCTTCGCCCCCGAAATAGCCTTTGCGGATGACCATCTCAGTGCCTTTGCCAGTCTTGACAGAAATATTGCCGTTGTCAGCGAAGACGGCATGCTGAGTGGAAATATTGAGTAAAACTAACAATGCCAGTGGCTTGAAAAAATCTCTCACGGTGAAACCTCTGCGGGCGCCTGAACAGGTCGCGGAAGCGGATTTCCGCCTCACAATAAAACTGACAACGGCAGAAAATTTTTGTTCCCTGATACAATCATCAGACTGTCTCAAGTGGGCAGAATTTACGAGCGCACGAGTGCATTTTTTGGTGTGAAAACAGACTTGGAAACTTTGACTAAAGACCTACTTTCTGGTGACAGACGCGCTCTTGCAAGAGCAATCAGCGTGGTCGAAAATGGCGGACCGCAAGCAACTCAGCTGGTCAAGCGGGTTTATGCGCAATCAGGGCGCGCTCACTTAATTGGTGTGACAGGCTCGCCTGGAGTCGGCAAATCAACTCTGGTTGACGCACTGATCACACAAATGCGCGAAGCAAACTTAAAAGTCGGCGTACTTGCCATTGACCCCTCCAGTCCATTCACTGGTGGAGCCATTCTTGGCGATCGCATTCGCATGCAAGCGCACACACTCGACAAATCCGTTTTCATTCGCTCGATGGCAAACCGCGGTCATTCCGGTGGTATCGCCATGGGTACCTATGACGCAGTCAGGATGTTAGAAGCGTCAGGGTATGACGTTGTGATTATAGAAACAGTTGGAGTCGGGCAGAGTGAGCTTGCTATTGCGCAAGCTGCCGATACGACAATACTTGTGTTGATGCCAGGATCCGGCGACGACGTACAAGCGATCAAATCCGGCATTATGGAAATCGGCGATATTTTTGTGGTCAACAAAGGCGACTTGCCTGGCGCAAATAAGACTGCAACAGACATTACCGCGAGTCTAGAACTGGCGTCATTCCAGACAGATTGGCGTCCACCTGTGATTACTTGCATTTCTGAAACTGGCGAGAATGTCGATCAAATTTGGGAAGCCGCAAAAAACCACCGCGAATTTCTAGAAACATCTGGTCAATTGAAAGAACGTCGCAAACTGAAAGTACAAGCGGAACTTTCAGAAATCGTCGCTGGCATGGCGCGTGATAATTTGAAAGCGGCGCTCGCGAATTCGGGCGAAACTAAAGAAGTTGTTGGACAAGTTGTCGAACGCGAAGTCGATCCACACACTGCTGCCGAACAGCTCGCGAAGACCCTCTTTGGCGGAGTTTGAATCAAAAATCGGATTTTCACATCAATTCAATTTCGGCGTCTAGCGTGCTCGGTCTGCGCGTTTCTGCCACACAAAATACGCTGGCAGACCGGACAAAATAATAAGTAGGCCTGCGCCACTATAGCCTGGCGACAGACAAATTTGACCGACCATCACAACAGACGCCAGCACCAAATACAGTATTGGCAAAACTGGATATAACGGCACCATAAACGGACGCGGGGTATCTGGATTTTTCTTCCTTTGAATTAGAAGTCCAGCCACCGTGAGTACATAGAAGAGTAGGGCTGCAAATATTACATATTCAAGAAGCTGACTATATGTGCCAGACATACACAATAGGCAAGCCCATGCACCTTACAGAATCAAACCAAAAACAGGCACGTGCGATTTCGGATGCAGTTCACCTGCGGCTTTGAAAAATAATCCATCGCGCGCCATCGCGTAGTATGCGCGCGGTCCTGCCAGGATAAGTCCGTTGAGGGCT
>JACMKL010000063.1 GCA_014380105.1 Candidatus Melainabacteria bacterium | reverse complement strand
GGTGATGAAATTGACGACGCGGTCGAGATCTTTGTAGAAGGTTTTGATTGCTGCAGATTTTTCTTCGTGACGCTTCCTTTCGTATTCGGAAAGTTTGCCTTCGTCTTCGTAGACAAAATCGTCGATTTTATTTCTGAACAGCCGCACCGCATCGAGTGGCTTTCCGCTCTTCGGAAGCTCGACATTCAAATAGCCTGCCATGCGATGCAGAATGCTCTCGCGCAGAGAAGTGATGCGATCATTGAGAGTGGCATCTTTGGCTGGTTTTTTGTCGTATTCCGATTCCAACAATGAAATCAATTTCGCCGCCACTGCCATCAAGCGTTGATAGAGTTTCGAATCCGGTTGCCGCGTCACTGACAGTTTTTCTTCGAGCACACTCAAAGTTTCACTCAACTTAGGTTTTATATCGCCTGTGTAAGTGTATTTGAGAGCAACTGGAAGAATGTAGACGTGCTCTTCGGAAGCTTGCTTGTCGACCTCTTCGAGTCCCCAAAACGATAGTTGTGCAGCACCAGTTTCGAGTGGAAGAAGAGTATCATTTTGGCGAGAAATTTCGCCTTCAGGAAACAGGACGAGCTTTCTTTTTCCTTCGCACAAAATACGCTTGGTCGTTTTAAAAGACTCTCGGTCTGGTGCTCCGCGAACGACTGAATAAGCACCAATGCGCTGGAGCCACCAGCCATTCATTCCGCCGTCCCATTCAAAAACTTCTCGTGCCGCTACATAGTTAAAGCATTCTCCAGCTGTCTGCCCAAAGAAAAACATCGTCTGCGGATCATGGCGATTAGAGTGATTTGGGCAAACCATCGTCCGTTTGCCTTTCAACTTTTGAAAGCGTTGAAGTGCGCCTTCCTGAATTTTTAGCTGCAAACCGCCAAGCCCAATTTTCTTGTAGGCTGGCGAACAGAGTTTGATGAAATTCAAAAGTAATGGAGAGTCTTTAGGCGGTCTGAAATCAAGCACTTGTGACTGCACCTTCGGCTTAGTACGGACTACGCAACGAGTATAGCAAGTTCGAGATCCTGTGAACTTCTAACTGGATAATCGGGTCGAAATCTGTCAGGTTGCCAGGGCTTTGAAAGTGTAATTTTGCTTCTTGAGTTGCTGAATCAATGTGCGTGCTGCGGCAATGGTTTGTTTGCCGGTCGGCTCTAACTCATGCAAAATCATTATTGCGCCTGGCATTGCGTGCTTTGCCAGACGCGAGACCACCGACTCAACTCCAATTTTGCGCCAGTCTTCCGAAAATGCGCTCCAATAAACTATGTCCATATTTTGTTCTTTCAACAATCGCTGAGCCTTTGCGTCAGCAATTCCAAATGGTGGGCGAAACAGCTTTGGCGCGCGGCCGGTAATGTCTTTAATTCTTTGATTGGTGGACAGTATTTCGACTTCCATTTTCCTTTGCGAAAGGGCAGGCAAAAACGGATGACTGTATGTGTGATTGCCAATTGAGTGCCCACTATCACTAACCAGTTTTAGAAGATCTTCGTGCTTTTCGACTTGATTTCCAATCACGAAAAATGTCGCCTTCACTCCTTCCTCTTCGAACAATTCCATTAATCCGGGCGTGGTAGCTGGATTAGGACCATCATCAAAAGTAAGATATATATTGCGGTCATTTTCGATGCCACTAGATGTAGTGTCATTCCAGATGCCGGCTGGCAGCATGAATTTCGCCAGGTTTGTCAATGATTGCATGTGCATGGTGGCAAAATTGTTCGCGACGCGACTCCTCGTGCTGATTGCAGAGGCACCACTTTCAGTAGCAATATCAAAACGATCAGGCATTGACTGCCTCACTTGATTTTGTGGTGTTCTGAATTAGTTGATGAATGGCTCTGCGTGCTCGGTCGCCGACGTCCTGAGAGCGCCTTTGTGCAATCGATTCGATAGCGCTTGCAAAAGCGTAGAAGCGCTCAATCGGCATATGTGTTGCACGTGTATGCGGGAGCAAGCTGCGTAGATAACCTCGTAAATTGTTGCTCTCCTTGTCACTGAGCGGATGAATCAATTCGAGCAACGGTCTGAGAGAGCGAAGTGATACCAGTGGTGTCGAATACGAGATGACATTTTTTGATAAGGCTCTGTGAATCAGCATGCACTGCGGAAGTGGTGCATTTTTATCATTAGTACTAACAGGTATTTTAACCAAATCGTCTGCCCACAGTCCGAAGTCATGCAACAGATCAAGAAGTGAACCAACCTTCTTCTGATTCGGCCCAACTAGTGGAAGCCCGCCATAAATAAGCGGTCTGGACTCGCACTGGTCGACGTCCTTGGAGACATTCAGTAGAGAACCCGACAAGGACGAAGAGCGAATCAACAAAGCTTGCTCGTTGAGCTGCCCAATTCGACCAGGGGCAAAGTCGACTTCCTTGATTGAGTATTCCTGGCAAAGTAGAACATCCAGAACCGGGTCGCCGACGACTGCTCCAAACTCAGCGGTAGTCACATTGCCGGAGACAAAATAGACGATTGCCTTCGGAATATTCAGTCCGAAAGAGATGTTGAGAATGCCTGTCACTTTCTCCAGGCTCAAAAACTGCATCACATTGAAGATGGTGCCTTCTCGAACCGAAGTAATGTGAAAGTTGATGCCCACAGATGCTATTTACCAGTCAGAAATATTAAGCACGGGTACGCGTTAACCCGGTCAGAAGTCTCAACTGCAAAGTTGAAACTCCACTCCTAGATTATATGCCCGGCGCAAGCTTAGTTGCCCGACTATTCAGCCTCAATATTGAGCTTTGTCGAAAGTGCCTGACGAACGACTTCTCTGTCGTCAAAGTGAATAGTTTTGTCTGCCAAAATTTGATAGGTCTCGTGCCCTTTTCCGGCAATCAAAATGACATCCTTGTCCGTTGCCGTTTCAATGGCCATTTGAATTGCTTGAAGGCGGTCAGGCTCGACCTTGACGCTCTTCATGCGCTTGATACCTGCCAGAATGTCGGCAATGATTGTTTGCGGGTCTTCGGTGCGCGGATTGTCACAGGTGACAACCACTTCGTCAGCCAGATTTTCCGCAATTTCGCCCATTTGAGGGCGTTTCGAATTATCTCGGTCTCCGCCGCAGCCGAAAACAACAATCAATTTTCCTTGGGGTGGAACAAGCTTGCGTGCCGCTTTGAGAACATTGTCCAGACCATCAGGAGTGTGGGCGTAATCGACCAAACACAGTGGCTGCGCCAAAGTCTCGCCGCGTGACCCTGCTACTCTGACCACTTCAAATCTGCCAGCTACACCGCCGAAGGTCTCGATGCCATTTTTCAAAGTTTCGAGGTCGATACCTTCATTGAGGCAAAGAGCGAGCGCGCCCATTGCGTTGTAGACGTTGAAAACACCATTGAGGCTGAGATTGATCGACAATGGACCTTCGGGTGTCATAAGTTCCACGCGGGTGCCGTTGAAATCAAAGTCAGCTTTGACTGCCCGGATATCAGCTGCTTCGTTCCAGCCGTAGGAAAGCATGCGCACGGATTTTCCGGTTGCCTTGATAAATTCCTGCGCCATCGGGTCATCCATGTTGATGACTGACGCTTTTGTCGATTGCACGCTTTCGGCCAGTTGGCTAAACAAGAGCCGCTTGGATTTCCAGTAATGGTCCATGGTCTTGTGGAAGTCGAGGTGATCCTGGGTGATGTTGGTCAAGCAAGCGGATGCGAATTGGCAGCCATCGACTCTTTTGAGAGCGAGGGCATGACTGGATACTTCCATCGCTACATGACTGAGTTGGCGAGCCACCATCGTGGCAAGTAACTCCTGCAAGTCTGATGCTTGCGGGGTGGTAAATTTCAAATCTTCGTATTGCTTGTCGCCATCTTCGCGAGTCCAGCGAGCACCGAGCGTACCTATCAAGCCGACTTTCTTGCCGGCCTTTTCCAGAATGTGCTCAACCATGTGGGTGGTTGTGGTCTTTCCGTTTGTGCCGGTGACGGCAATTAGACGTACTTTGGTGGAAGGGCGGTCGTAAAAATAGTCAGATGCCTTGGCGAGGGCTAGGCGCACGTCAGGCACAACAACAAATGGAGAGGAAAGCGATTTCTCATCAGCTGGGCGCTTGGATGAGATGACGAGGGCTGCACCCCTCTTGAGAGCTTCTTGAACAAAGGCGTTGCCGTCTTGTTTTTGCCCTTCTATGCAGAAAAACGCATCGCCGGGAGCAACAAGCCGCGAATCATAGCGGACTCCCTCAATACGTTCTTTTCTATCTGTAGAAGGTCCGCTCAACACGGAAACTTCGCCCGGGAAGGACGCCTTCAGTTGCGAAAGAAAATCTTCCAGCGGTTTGACTGCTGGTTCTCTCTGTTGAGTCAACAATTTATCGACCGAGATATTATGCCGGGTAGACGCAAATGAGCTGTTTACCGCGTTGCGCTTCAAACTTTACCAGACCGCTTACGACTGAATAAAGCGTGTCATCGCTGGCGATACGTACGCCGGCGCCAGGATGGAATTTGGTTCCGCGTTGTCTAACCAGAATGTTGCCTGGGATGACCCACTCACCACCATACTTTTTAACACCGAGGCGCTTGGATTGGGAGTCGCGTCCGTTTCTGGTCGAACCTGCCCCTTTTTTATGTGCCATGACTTAATAACTCCAGTGTCTATTAATCGTTGATCAAAGATATTTCTATCAATAAAGGTTGGCTTAATTACTCAGCCGATTTCTTCGCTGCTGGTTTTTTAGCTGCGGTCTTTGCTTCTTTCTTAGGCTCAGACTTTGCTTTAGCTTTGGATTCGCCCTTAGCTTCTGCCTTTGGTGCGGCTTCTTTCTTAGGTCTATCTTCTGCTTTAGCCAAAACTTTGTCGTTGAGTTTGATGGAATCAATCAAGATGCGGGTGTAGTGCTGACGGTGACCCTGCTTCTTGCGTGTGCCTTTTTTCGGCTTCATGTGATACACGATGATTTTTTTGTTCTTGCCATGGACAAGAACTTTTCCTAGCACTTTGGCGCCGCTTACAAAAGGAGCTCCGACAGTCGATTGATCGCCATCAACGAGCATGATCACTTTGTCAAAAACGAACTGATCTCCCTCTTTAGCATTGGTCAGATCTACGTCGATGAAGCGGCCTGCTTCTAGTTGATACTGCCTTCCACAGGCTTCTACGATGGCAAACATTGTCGTCTCCAGTACTGTACTTAGCTTGGCGAAAAATTTTTGAGCGTGCTTGACGCAGCAAACTGCTGAATCAAACGCAGCCCCAGCATTTGAGAGCCGGGCCTCGCGCCACTCCGAACCGATTACAAGGCAGGATAGGCGACTTTGAATAGTACCAAGTATAGGTAGAGCGGGTCAAACTTTCGCAAATAGTCTTAAGCTTTAGGTAACATGTCTTTGCGTAAGAGGCGTAATATTACACGTATCTCAGCAAACATCCCAAAATTCCAACCACTGAGGAGGAGCAAAAACTATGGCTGATGCCAGTGCCAACGAAGCGGAGCTTGGTAGAAGTAAATATGGCTCCACCCCACCCGAACACCTGCGTCACTTACTGACAATCGGCTGGAATCCCAAAAGCCCCTTAATACTTAAGTACGTTGCTGAAAACAGATTGCAACGTGAGTTTTCCGAATGGCAAGAGCTCGAATCTGAGCGTGCCACCAGAAAAGCAGCTTCTACAAAGAAATAGACTCAGTCTAAATTTTTAAAAAATGTGCACTTTCCATTAAACATTCTAAGGAATTGGTTGAAGCCGTCTAAAATCGTCGGACTGATTCCCAAGCTTTTTTGGAGAGATTGCCTTTATGTTGCAAGTTGGAAAAAGAGCTCCAGATTTTGACATGCCTTCTACAAAAGACATGAAAGGTCTGAAAGAGAACGTACGCCTCGCCGATTTCAAAGGCAAATGGCTAATATTGTTCTTCTACCCACTGGATTTCACCTTTGTCTGCCCGACAGAAATCACAGCGTTCGATAAGAAATACGATGAATTCAAGAAAGCTGGCGCTGAAATACTCGCTATCTCGACTGACAGCGTATACAGCCACCGCGCCTGGATCCAAACCCCTGAAGACAAGGGTGGACTCGGACCGGTTGCATTCAGCCTCGCTTCAGACATCACCAAAGATGTCAGCCGCGATTACGGCGTATTGATGGAAGATAAGGGCATCGCCTTGCGCGGTCTCTTCATCATCGATCCAGATGGCAACTTGCAATATCAAGTTGTTCACAGTCTGAACATCGGACGTTCAGTTGAAGAAACTTTGAGAGTTCTCGAAGCTTTGAAAACTGGCGGACTTTGCGCAGCTGACTGGAAGCCAGGTCAAAAGCCACTGAGCGTATAGTTCGAATTAGTTCGAGCAAACGAAATATCAACGGACCGTGTCTTTGGCGCGGTCCGTTTTTTTAGTGTGAAAACTTGGAAAAGATGGGCTTACCCAAGAAGCGCTATAGAACAGTTAAATTAGCGGTAAGTTTATCGGCGAGGGCGATACAATTAAGTGCAACGCCGGATGTAATTTTCCCTGTCGCGCTTGAGGCTCTTGCCTAAGCATATGTCCGGTTCAAAGGAGGATTCAATGCCGCTTCGTATGGACGCTGCCCTACCTTCAATCGAAGGTGGAACCGAATGGTTTAACTCAGAAGCAATTAAAAATGCAGATCTGAAAGGGCACCCAGTACTCATCCACTTCTGGGCAATCAGTTGCGGAATTTGCAAAGAGTCTCTGCCAGAAATAAATGAATGGTTGACCAAATATGGTGACCGCGGTTTGAAGATAGTATCCGTTCATATGCCTAGACAGGAATCGGATACCAAAATGGAAGATGTAGTTGCCGCCATTAAAGACTACGAAGTGAAACAGCCATGTGTCGTCGACAACTGGCATGAAATCACCGATGGCTTTGAGAATAAGTATGTTCCAGCCTTCTATCTATTTGATGAAGAAGGAAAAATGCGTCAGTTTAATGCTGGCGAAAAAGCAGTGAAGTTGGTGGAGCCAGCAATTGAAAAAGTGCTGACCGCTTACAAAGAAAAGAAAGAAGCCGCAAAGGCCTAAATTGATCGTATCAGAACTAAAAAAACTTTGAAATTGAGGCAGGATCATGTCTAAGACAGTAGTGTTGAGCCGGTCGCAGCGTTTGGCTGCCCGTGCGCAGGTGGTAATCCCTGGTGGTGTCAATTCTCCTGTTCGGGCATTGAAAGCCGTAGGTGCCGAACCGATTTATTTTGAAAAAGCTGATGGCTGCCACTTGTTTGATGTGGATGGCAATCGCTTTATTGATTACATTGGATCATGGGGACCGATGATTTTGGGTCACAGTCATCCTCGTGTTTTGGAAGCAATTGAAGAAGCATTGGTTAAAGGAACCAGCTTTGGAGCCCCTTGCCGCCAAGAAGTTGACATGGCTGAATTGATTTGTCAGCTGGTGCCATCCATAGAAATGGTGCGCATGGTCAACTCCGGAACGGAAGCGACTATGTCTGCGATTCGCCTGGCACGCGCGTTTACGAAACGGGATATCATCGTCAAATTTGAAGGTTGTTATCACGGTCATGCTGATTCATTCCTCTCTAAAGCGGGATCGGGACTTGCCACCTTGGGAATTTCCAGCTCGCCAGGCGTGCCGGACGAAATAACCAAAATGACTATTACGCTGCCATTCAATGATCTCGATGCCGTCAAAAAAGCATTCAAAGAACATGGCAAAAATATTGCTGCAGTTATTCTTGAGCCCGTTGTTGGAAACGCTGGACTGATTCTTCCTGCCGAAGGTTTCCTCGAAGGCTTGCGAGAAATCACAACTGACGAAGGCGCTCTGTTGATCTTCGACGAAGTGATGACTGGATTTAGAGTCGCTCTCGGTGGCGCTCAAGCTCGCTTCAAAATCAAACCTGATTTGACTTGCCTCGGCAAAATCATTGGCGGCGGCTTGCCTGTGGGAGCCTATGGTGGACGTAAAGACATCATGGAAATGATTGCTCCAAGTGGCACTGTCTACCAAGCTGGCACCCTGTCCGGAAATCCACTAGCAATGTCTGCTGGAATTGCACAATTAAAGATGTTGCAGAACCCAACAACTTACGAAATGCTCGAGAAGAAAACTGAACAGCTCGCTAACGGTTTGAAAGAAATCGCCAAGAAAACTGGTGGCATGCAAATCGCATACATCACTGGAATGTTGACTGTTTTCTTCACCAACAAAGAAGTGACGGATTTCTCAGGCGCTAAAAAGTGCAACACCGAAACTTTTGGTGAAGTGTGGCGCAAGTTATCTGACAAAGGAATTTACTGGCCACCATCACAATTTGAGGCAGCATTTATTTCGACCGTGCATACCAGTCGCGATATCGAAGAAACTCTCAAAGCCTGGGAAGAGTCCGTTTAAATTACGCTATATCTGATTCGCATGGTGCTGATGAAATTGCATAAGCAAGAGTAATTGCATTCACACTTAATGCTCCTTCGGCAAGAAGAGCGCTGGCGCACGAAGCTAGCGTAGCGCCCGATGTGAGCAAATCGTCGACAAGGATAATTTCCTTGCCGTCAGTGGTGCGTGGTTGAGCCCGAAAAGCTCCTTCTACATTGACTTTTCGCTCAAGCTTTTTCAGCTGATGCTGTGTGCTTGTCGAGCGCACTCGTCGTAAAATTTGCGTGTCGACAGGCAAATCATAGGCTTGCCCCACTCTGTTGGCCATCAGCTCTGCCTGATTGAAACCGCGCTTGAGCATTCGTTTCCAGTGCAGTGGCACAGGCACGAGCACGCAATTTTTGATTCTAACAAGCTTGCTCAGACGATCTAAAGCTTGGGCAAGAAAGATCGATAGATCGTCCACAACCAATCTGTCATCGTCATATTTGAGATGATACAAAATCTTCTTTAGTGGACCTTCGTATGGAATTCTTGATGCCACTAATAGTGGTGCGAGATCCGCTACATTGACTATTCGAGTCAGAGCACTTTCCTGTTCCATTTTTTGGAAGCAATCGCCACAAAGAGTGGTAGGGTCCCTGGTCTTGGCTCTAAATGTAAGCAGTGAATCGCGCACATCCACGCAAATTTCTTTATTGCATGCTCGGCATTTTTCTTCGCATAGAGCTGAGGATAGAACGTCTAAAAGTTTGTGCACAAAAACACCTCCGTTGGTAGACGGGTGTAGGGTCTGAATTTTGACCACAGTAATTAAGACGACTTACCTGCGCAAAAAGTTCAATCAAATTCGCGCTTGACTAGTTAGATTTGGTCAAACAATCACAAAAACGCTAAGATAGCGAAAAGTTTTTGGTGCCAATAATGTCAATCACAACAATCGATCAAGCGACACGAGATTTAATACGGACGGCTGAGAAGTCGTTGGCAAGCGAGTTTGAATTCATTGAAGAAACTGCGCTCCATAATCAACGAAAAGTTTTGGACGCTTTCAGAGATCACAAATTGACCGAAGAGCACTTCGCTGAGCGCACGGGATACGGCATTGATGATGCTGGGCGTGAAGCTCTGGACAAAATCTATGCACAAGTGTTTGGTGCCGAAGCCGCTGCGGTGCGAATGCAAATTGTTTCCGGAACGCATGCTCTGGCTCTTTGCCTCTATGGATGTTTGAGGCCCGGTGACAGACTTTTGAGTATCACCGGAAAACCATACGACACGCTTCAGCAAGTAATTGGAATCGCTGGTAATCAAACCGGAACACTCAAAGAACTGGGCGTCACCTATGCCGAAGCTGAGATTGATGCAGCAAAGACTGAAGATCCAGATACGATTTCTGAGTTGACGACATTACTTGAAGCACCAACTCGTCTTGTCACTATTCAGAAATCGTGCGGTTATTCCTTCGAGCGCAGCACTCTATCGAATAATGAAATTTCCAGACTGATCAAATTGGTCAAAAAAATAAATCCAGATGTCCTTGTGATGGTGGATAACTGCTACGGCGAATTTGTAGAAACGACTGAGCCTACTGACCATGGTGCCGATATCATCGCTGGCTCGCTCATAAAAAATCCTGGCGGCGGACTGGCAATTTCCGGTGGTTATATCGCTGGTCGGAAAGACCTAATTGATAGAGCGCTCAACAGATTGACCGCTCCGGGAATCGGCGGACATCAAGGCGTTTCATTCAATCAAGGCAGAATGCTTTTCCAGGGGCTCTTTCTGGCGCCTTCAGTCGTGGCATCTGCCGTCAAGGGTGCAATGCTCTGCTCCGCCGTTTTCCAGGAACTGGGCTTAGAGGTCAAACCTCTAGCTAAATCTCGGCGTTACGACATTATTCAAGCTATAAAGTTTGGCGATAAGCGGCGCCTGGTCAATTTTTGCCTGGCTGTGCAGTATTTCTCGCCCGTTAATGCGCATGTTTCACCCGAACCCTCCGAAATGCCTGGTTATGAAGATCAGGTCGTAATGGCCGGCGGCACTTTTGTGGAAGGCTCAACAATAGAACTTTCTGCCGACGGTCCTTTAAGACCTCCTTTCTCTGCTTTTCTCCAGGGAGGCCTTACATATCTCCATGTTAAGTGCATGCTTGAAGGAGCTGTAAGCCGCAGCCGGAGCGGCGAAATGCCATTCACCTAGTGGCTAAACATTTGCTTATAGCCTTTCGCAATCCCCTTTTCTTCTCTAAAATTAAATGAGGTCCGGTTGGAGGGAACAGTCTTGGTTGCTCAAATACGAAATAAAGCAAGTATATCGGTGGGTGTGAGCCGAGCCCAAGACCACGCTGGACACTTCGATTTGAAGATTTTGTCCGGGACAGCAAACCCCGATTTAGCCCGCGAAGTGGCCGATTATCTCGAGCTTACGGTCTCGCCGGTCAAGATCAAACCATTCTCAGACGGCGAAATTTACGTTCAGCTTCAGGAAAGTGTCCGGGGCGTCGATTGTTTTATCGTTCAATCAACCTGCTCACCGGTCAATGAGAATTTGATGGAATTGCTGATTATGCTCGATGCTCTCAAGAGAGCATCCGCTGGCAGAATCACAGTCGTTATGCCTTATTTTGGCTACGCTCGTCAGGATAGAAAAGCGGCCGGACGTGAGGCTATCACAGCCAAGCTCGTTGCCGACCTCCTCACCACCGCTGGAGCCGACCGAGTCGTTGCACTCGATCTGCACGCTCCACAGATAATGGGTTTCTTCAACATCCTGGTCGACCACCTTTACGGCAGCCCCGTATTGATCGACTATATGCACTCGCTCAATCTCAAAGACATTGTTCTGGTCAGCCCAGACGTCGGCGGTGTTGCCCGCGCCCGTGCCTTCGCCAAAAAATTGGATGATTCACCTCTGGCTATCATCGACAAACGCAGAACCAAGCACAATGAAGCTGAGTCACTCAGCCTCGTTGGTGACGTCAGAGGCAAAGTCGCCATCATGGTTGACGACATGATCGACACTGCTGGCACATTGGTTAAAGGCGCAGAACTCTTGAAGAGAGAAGGCGCTCGCTCAATTATTGCTTGCTCCACACACGCAGTTCTTTCTGGTCCAGCCAACAAGCGCCTCGATGATTCATGCATTGAAAAGCTGATCGTCACTAACTCTATCCCGCACGACCCTGCAAAAATCTCTTCCAAGATTGTTCAGATCAGTGTGGCAAAACTGCTTGGTGAGGCGATCGCGCGTATTCACGACGACTCATCCGTCAGCGAATTGTTCGAGTAATCTGATGATAATTGAGACATTCCAAGCCGGTCCTCTGCAGTGCAACTGCTCGATTATTGCTTGCCCAGATACCAAGGAAGCGATCGTCGTTGACCCGGGCGGTGATGTTAATAAGATCATCGATAAGCTGGCTGCGCGCGGTTTGACCGTTAAATATTTGCTCCACACGCACGCGCATTTCGACCACATTATGGGCTCGCGAGAGTTGAAAGAGAAGACTGGCGCTTCGATTTGCCTGCATGAAGGCGACCAGTGGTTGTACGACAATCTCCAAAAGCAATGCGGGCTGTTCGGCTTTAAAGCCACAGACACGCTGCCTGTCGACCATTATTTAAAAGACGAAGAGATAATCAAAATCGGTACTCTAAAGACGAAAGTTATACACACACCTGGCCATACTCCAGGTAGTACGTGCTTTTCGGTTGAAGACAAAGAAAGCACTCTATTATCCGGCGACACTTTGTTTCAGCGTTCGATCGGTAGAACCGACCTGTGGGGCGGCTCTATGGAAGAAATACTCAAGTCAATTTCAGAGCGCTTATTTGTGCTCGATGATTCGACCACAGTAATTCCAGGTCATGGGCCCAACACTGATATGTGGTCCGAGAAGCGCGAAAATCCGTTTTTCAACTAAGTATTTAGCGTCTTGCAGCGCCAAGAATTTGATCTGCTCTTGCTTGCAGATCTTCGGCTTCGCTCATGCGCCCCTGACTTTTGCAGATATTTGCTAGATTGCGCAGGCTCATCCCTACGTTGACGTGTTCGCTGCCAAAATTCTTCTCGTAAATTCCAAGCGCTTGTCTCGACAAAGATTCTGCCTTTTCCATACGACCTTTAGATTCGTAGAAAAGTGACATCGACACGAGTGTTGTAGCAACTTCCGGGTGGTCGGTGCCGAGCACTGATGAAAACAGTTGCAGGGCGCGAACAAACAGAGGCTCTGCTTCGTAGAATTTGTTGGTGCGATGGTAGAGCACGGCTAAATTGTGCAAGCCTGTCGCTACTTCCGGGTGATCGGAACCTAGATTTTTTTCGAATATTTCTAGCGAGCGTCTGTGCAATGGTTCTGCACGCTCATAGTCGCCCATATATGAATAGTTATTGGCGAGACTTCTCAGTCCTTCGGCAACGTCGAGGTGATCTTCGCCAAGCACTTTCTCTTTGATACTCAAAGCGCGCTCATAATATTGAGTCGCTTCTTCGTATTCGCCAAGTTTTCGCAGGACGCGAGCAAAAGTCTTCAAACTGTCTGCAACTTCAAGGTTGTCAGGTGCAAGTGGGCTCTCTTTGAGAGTCAATGATTGTCTGAGGATAGGTTCCGCTTCAGAGAATCGTCCGACCAGGGAGTAATAATTTCCCAGCGCGCGGCGGCTTTCGCCTGCTTTAGGATGGTCAAAGCCGAGCGCCTTTTCTCGGATTGCCAGAGTGCGCTTCAAATAATCTTCGACATTTTCGATTTTGCCCTGGGCCAGATGCGTGCGAGCAAGCAGCGAAAGACATTCGGCGACGTGCAGGTGATCTTCTCCCTGCTGACTTTCTCGAATGGTTAAGGCGCGGGTCAAGAGAGACTCAGCTTCGTCATGCTTATTGGTCTGGATATTGAGCTGAGCGAGATCGACACAACTGGTGGCAATTCTCAAATTGTCAGGACCAGCCTTCATCGCTTCTTCAAGCGCAGAAGTCCAGCACGTCAAGCATTCGTCATAGTCGCCCACTTTGAACGCCTTCTGACCTTGCCTTTTTAAGTTTTCCCAGTTCTCATTAACCATCGCGGACTAATTCCCAAAAGCTTCAACTCACCAACTACACATCTTACAACCATTCGGCTCTTGGAATTAAGGGCACAAACTGGTTACGGACAATCAGCCTCTAGGCGCCCACGGTCTATTAGTACCGCAGGCGGTGGCGTCTCTTTAGTTTACAGCGGCGCTGGCCGGTTTGGTTGCAGTTGCGTCTTTTGTTTTTTCAACAACCGTACTGGAAAGGACAATTTTTGCCGCTTTGCGACGAGCGTCGATCCAACGCTCTAAAGCCGCTTTACCGTTTGGCTCTTTCAAGCCCTCTTTGATCATTGGCTTAACTTCAGCAAAAGAAATCGGACCAGGAGGCTGGCGGTCAGACACTTGAATGATGAACCAACCGATGGGGTTTTCAACAAGAGTGTCGACAACTTTGCCCTTTTCCGTTTTCTCGATTTTCGCTTTAATTTCTGGTCTCAAGCCTTCCACGTCAAGAAATCCAGTGTCACCGCCTGTTTTGGCGGCACGAGCCTGGACATCATCTGAGTATTGATTAGCCAGAGTGGCGAAATCATCGCCTTTCCGAGCCTTCTCCAGAATTTCCTTGCCCTTGGCTTCAGCTTCGGCTTTCTTCTCTTTTAGAGCTTTCTCAAGCTCGGTCGGGCTGATGTCAGGTTTTGCGCGAACAATTTTGCTCTTCAATCCTTCAATCGGTCCACTGTCTTCTTCAGGTGTCGCGATCAAAATTTGGCGCAAGCGCACTCGCTCGCCGTGTTTGAATTTGTCTTTGTTGATGTTATAGAAATCTTGCGCGACCTTGTCGGTGACAGGTGAATTTCCAACGATTTTTTCTTGCACTAAGAGCACCATCAAATTATTGACGATGTCGTCGCGATACTGGTCTGCAGTCAAGCCTGATTGTTTGAGTGCTTGTGGATAAACAGCACTATTTTTGATTTCTATATATTGATTGAAGGCTTGATTGGAAAAACCGCGCGAGCGAGCTTCAGCGAGAAACAATTGTTGTTCGACAAGGCTATCGAGCAGTCCTTCATTCTGAAGTGTGCGCACCATTTTGTCGGCAAGC
>JACMKL010000546.1 GCA_014380105.1 Candidatus Melainabacteria bacterium | reverse complement strand
GCTGAAGCTACCTGCTGTTGCGTAAGTGTCATTTAAAATTCTCCTGATAAATGTGTGAATTAAGCTGCTTGTAATTGGGTGATGTAGACCGGTTTTTCGTTCGAGAGTGTTTTTAGGGCTCTATGAACTACGTAAGGGTTTTCATCTTTCGATAACTTTTCTAGCACCACCAGTGGTGCGTGACTATTTTCGGCGATAGCGTATCTGACATCTACATCTGAGTCTTCGGCCAATTCGAGAAGTAAGAGTCCAGAGGCACTTGGATTCCAGGCTAAGCTGAGCCTTACATCAGCATCCTGGTCATTTATTAATTTGAACAGAATGCGCAAGGGGGTGCTTGGATTTTCTGCCACTCTAGCGCGAATTGCTGGTTCTGGCGAGCGAGAATATTCTTCTAATTGTAGATATGAAGTGTTGGGATTGCCAGCGAGAAGATACTGGCTTTTGTTTACTTTGTACAACATTTTGGCACCGTTAAATTTTTTTTGGAGGGGTGGAGGTTGGCTTCGAGTCCGGATTAAGAATGTGGTCGAACATGAGTTCCATAAAGGTTTCGAGTGGCTCAAGGCTTTTGATGGTTTTCGCTCGCATCACAGCACCCTCCCATCCCGAAATTAAAAACTCAGCAATTTTTTGTGGATTGGAAAACTTTGGAATTTCGCCGTTTTGTTGACCGGCTTCAATGCACGCCGCAAACATGTCAGTCCATTTGCCCATGACGGTCGAAAGTGCGTGCCGGAGCACTTCACTTTGGTCGGCCATCTCTTGGCTCAAGTTGCCTAGCAGGCATCCTTTTCGACATTGTGACGAGCGCATGCATTCAATTTTGTTTTCGCAGTGCATTCGCAATCTTTGCTTTGGACTGATGGATTCATCTCTCAAGAGCGGCAATTGCGTCGATGTGAAATCGTTGTCGAATTCCTCAATGATTGCTATTGCGAAATCTTCTTTGCTGTCGAAGTAGTGATAGAAAGAACCCTTAGGTACGCCGACTTTTGACAGCACTTCCTGAATTCCGGAATTTGTGTAGCCTTTTTCCAGCATCACATTCGTCCCGGCTTGGATCAATAGCAATCGCGTGTCTTGCCTGTTTAGTACCTTACTGCTCACAATCACACCTCCTTCATCCCTGGAATATTAGACCGGTCGTCTAATTCTGTCAACTATAAATTATGCTGCTCTGTTTGTCTGGTTGCGTCTTCTTTTTACTGCCAATGCATCCTCATGCTTCAGGACTCTGACAGGTGCTGGGATAAGCTTTCTTTGCGTGGTCTGAAATAGATCTTGCAAAAGAGCAAAAGTTAGTACGCTGGTAGTCATCAATGTCATCGGGTAAACGACCAAGAAGGTCAGCGGGTCTTGTTGTGTAGCTCGGTAGAGCCAGTCTACTGCGTTAAATACTTCTGCGAAACTCATTGGTTGGTCCTCGTTGGTTATGCGTCTATTATTAGACCGGTCGTCTAGTTTTGTCAACCCCTTAATTTTGGGCTAAACAGCACTAATTCCTCAAGTCACACACAACTATTGGCCACTCTCCGGCTTCTTCTTCCCCTCGTCGTCACCAGGCTTAGGTCGACCTGCTGTCCGTTTTCGTTCTTCTCTTTCGCCGAGCTTCCGTTCCGTAACAGTCTGCTGTGTTTCATCGAGCAGCAATCTTTGGTCTTTGTCCGCCGCTTCATTTTCGGCTAACTGCACAACCTCTGACACTTGATCTTTCTGCTCTCGGGAATCGGCAATGTTTTCTTGGTGGGTAAGGCTGTTCACGTTAGACTCGCGAAGCTCCAGCAACAAGGCCGTTAGGTTCTGCTGCAGCTCAACTACCCGGTCGTCCAAGTTTTCTGACCATTCCTGTCCTTCCAGAGCTTCCCGCAGCCGTTGAATCTCTTCACGTTGTTTGTAAATGGCTCTCCGACCGGATTGTGTTTTCTTCCTCGCTTCGCCTGCAAGACAGCGCTCAATAATGCGCCGCATCTCGGCATCCGGATCTTTACTGACGCTGTATTCATGCTGATCCAGGTACATCCAGGCACCAAGAGCCTTACTGGCGACCTCTATACATTCGTGCATTTTGCGCGTCAGCGGCGTATCTCGTGTACAGAAGCAGATAACGGGAGTGTCAGCGTTTCTTGAAGTTTTCTCGATTTTAGGAAGGAGGTCGAACATTCTTGAGTCATCGAAATGGACACCAATCATAATTAGGTCGAATGCTTGTTCCTCAAGCTTCGCTAGAGCTTCTGATATGACGCTGACAACAATGAATTCATGCTGCCATCTCAAGATGCGCTTCAGATTGGCAACATCATCGGACTTAGCAGCGATTAAAATTCGAGCTACGTTGGTTACATGCTCCTTCCAGAACGCAGATCTTTCGTCAGGCGGAGCGCTTGCCAATCTCTGTAGTTCATCTGGAATTTTGTCGGGTGCAAGAACGAAATCAATACAGCCTGAAGCCTGAGCATTGAGAGACATGCTGGGTACCTCGGCAGACCCATCCTGAGCAAAGGTTGTTCCTCCGTTTGCCTTGATGCGCTTGCATCCCACCGTACCGTCGTCATGATACCCAGACAGGATTATGCCGATTGCACGCGCCCCCATAGCCTCTGCTAAAGAAGTCAAAAAGAAATCTATCTGGTTCCTCCCAGTGCGCGGGACGAGGACTTTGAACACAGAGTTCTCAATTAAAAGATCGGCGTTCGGAGGAATCACGTAGACGTGATTCGCCCGGAGCGGCATCCCCGTGACCGCCACCATTACTGTCATTTTCGTGTGCTTCGACAGAATGTTAGCTAACTGACTATTGGCGGTGGGCAAAATATGGGAAACGATGACAAAGGCCATCCCTGTATCCGACGGCAGGGCGTCCAAGAGCGCCACATATGCTTTAAGACCACCGGCAGATCCACCAATGCCGACGATGAAGCTAGGATACGGTGTTTCCATAGGTCATTTTGGACTCATTTTTCGTTGCTCAGAACTGCTTCTACTGCCCTTCTGTTTGTCATGGGATCCAACGGCGTCACCATCCATTGAGACTAATTCAATTCCATCATCACTCAAAATCAATTTGTGGACGTCACTGGTGTGGCCCGAGCCACGCGACTTAACAATGTAGAGTCCACGAGTGCGTCTTTTACCCGCATCTTCTTCCAATTCTCTAACTACGATCCAGCTGTCAATTAGAGACGAGACGCCGACTTCGCCGCCACTGTTACTGTCTGCGCTTGAAGAAACCAGACTGGTAAAAAACGCGGTTACGCCATTAG
>JACMKL010000545.1 GCA_014380105.1 Candidatus Melainabacteria bacterium | reverse complement strand
TGCTTAAAAAGCTACTCTGATTACTTGAAGAAGGTTGGCAGAGATAAAGACGCGGCAACCATGGCAGCCTTTGCGCAGAATTACAAAGACGCCAGTCTTGGTTACGAAGAATCATCTGCTTTCTTCCCGGCCACTTTACTTAGAGCGTAGAATTTTCTTTACTTAAGCGACAGAAACTTAGAATTTCGGCAACTTATCTGACGCATTAGAAGCGTGCAATATTGGCGTGTCGGATAATAATTCATTACCACAGCAGTAAATAGTAAAGCTGGCGCCAGTCTTACATCATTCCAAAGGCTTATTTAAAAAATAATTTTGGACACCTGAACTAGACGAACGACTAATTTAGTGGCCGTTGAAAAAGAATTTTTTTTGCCCAAAACGACCGACTGGATTACTAATTCAGTTATTGATCCTTTTCGATTTTGATCGGTCACCCTGAAGGGGGATTTCTAGTTCTACGTTAAGAAGGGTATCTTAGTTATCAAGGGGGTGGCGATTTCGCGAATTGCGAGTCGTCGACGCAGCTTATGGCAAAAGAAATCTCATTACACGAAAGAATGATTGCAGAACTAGGAATGGTTCTTCAAGAACGCAGGACTCGCTTGCATATGTCCCAAAGTGATTTGGCAGAACAAAGCCGATTCCATCGTTCTTATATCAGTGATGTCGAGCGAGGGGCTCGTAATATCTCTGTGAAGAACCTCAGTCGACTGGCACTTGCCTTAGACATTCCGATTTCAACAGTCTTAGTCCAGGTTGAAAAACGGCTTACGGCCAAAGGTACCAAAGCGCGCAAGAGAGCTTGAGTCTAACTCAATTCTCTTGAAGTACAATGCCACTACATATGGTGTTGGGCTTAATACTGCTCTATTGAAAACGCCTGCGCCTTTCCTGCCGAACGGTAGAGAGGTGCAGCGTTTTCTTGCCCAGGCTTTTGAGTTAGTCCGGTTGCGATTTGCAATAATTCGCCCGGTCCGAGAGCTTCTGAGTCAGTAGAACTGCCGCTGATATTCAACGGATCATTGATGGGTTGAGCAAAAGACTCCAGTCCGGAATTCTTAAAAAACGCATCTTCATTGACGATGCGGGACATCATGCCGTGGCGAATTTCAATTTTGGCCGGCGGAAACGAAACGCCTAATTGAAGAAACGGTTCAAGACCTGGCATCACCCATTTCGCCTTATCAAAAGCTAGTTGACCGCAGTTTTTTATCAAGCTCAAACCATCGTGAAAGGCTTTCTCTGTGAGAAAGGCCCATTCAACAACTTCCAGAGTCCGGTCTTTGGGATTTTTAAGATTCCAAATCATATAACCGTCTTGATGTTGAAACAGCACGAACTGGCGCTCAGGTCTCGCCAATTGACGCTCCCATCGAGAAGCGTTACGTGTCAAACTCATATTAAACATACTCGTCCAGCGTTCGTGAACCGGCAATAGATGCGCAAATTCATTGAGGCTCACTGCCTTATAAGCGGAGCTATCTCCAACTTCCGGAATACTGGCAATCTGCTGAGTAACTTCATACTGTATGTCTGTAATCGAATAACCCATTTTCTCGTAAAACGGAAACGAGAACGGCCACAGAGCGGACACTTCCACTTTCTCTTTATGTAAGCGCGTCAGGCATTCTTTCAATACGGTTTTGACCAAGCCGCGCCTGCGCATCGGCGGTGTGCATGCAACACCTGCAATGCCACCGCATTGAATCCAACGGTCATTAAAATGCATGTCAAACATAATGACCGTCGCAAGCGCTTGTGGACAATCATCAATGAATGCACCAACCACATAATCGCTTACTTCGAATGCAAAATTATGCCAGCGGTTAACATCGGTAAATCCGAACGCCGTTGACCAGACTTCAATGGCACGGGGCATATCGCGTTTTTCAAGCGATCTTATGACGACGTCATTCATATTGAGGCGAGCCACTTTATCCGCTGTGCGCTGAGTCATAAATCTTCCTCTCTTTATTCGCTCATCAATATATCAACTGCGCGCATGCGGCTCAATACGCAAACATCAACATGACAGCGGGTATATTTAGGTCGTGGCTTGAGGACGGGCTTTCGTGACCGACAAAAAGAAAGATAAAGAAGCTGAATTCTATCGACGGATTGCGGAATTAAGAAGCAAAAACAATCAATTCCCCTGGACATCGGGCGAAATTCCTATATTTGAACTTCCGAAAGAGCAAACAAAGCTCTTCGCCGACAGCGAAGCGGAAGGCAGTGAAATGAGTAGTGAAGAACTCGAGCGTAGAGTTCTCATGGATCTTGTTGCTCCCACTTACAATTTTCGTACTTTTTACAAGCGATTAAATTACGAACTTCGAAGAGCAAATCGCTACGATCGTAAACTGACTTTGTTGATTGTCGCAGTCGATGGATTGGACGAAATCTTTAGAATCCGTGGACCTGAGGTAAGAGACAATGTCGTCAGCGCGTCGGCTGCAGTGATGCTCACCTCAATCCGTGACGTTGACTTAATTGGACGCTGCCGTGAAGATGCTTTTGGAATTATCCTACCTGAAACACCGCGCTCAGGCGCAGAAGTTGCCGCAGAGCGAATTCGCACTCGGCTTGAAAATTTCGAGGTGGTCGTCAAAGGCAGAAGTTATTTGATTACGGCGAGCGTGGGTGTTGCCTGTTTTCTGGGCAAACCGCTTGTTGAATCGGGTTATGGTCAGGGTCCATCTGTTGAAGATGTTTTTGGTGCGGCCGCTGACGCCGTCATGCGATGCATGAAAAATGGTGGTAACGAAGTTGCCTTCGCTGACGATAAATCCGAAGAATAAGTCAGATTTATTTCTTCCCAATTTCTTGAAGAGCACCATCAAAAGTCAATCGCCCACTTCTGACAGCGCCAAGCACATACATTGCTTGCTCGGATGTCAGTTCGCGATTGCGAGTCATTGCCTGGCAACGTAGCACTACGTCTAACGTGTCTTCGGCGACTAATCCAAGTGCCAACAGAAGATCAGGCGCGAGAGACGCATCTTCTAAAGCTTTATCCAATGCATTTGCAATATCTTTTCTGGTGAAGAAACCGCCCATGGTGAGCAGCTCAACGATGGTTGCAGGCGTTTCAGGATAAGTGGCCGGGGTAAAGAACGGTAATTGTGGCATCGGCAGTGGTGCGCCATGCGACTGCACAATCATGGCAAGTTCTGCTTGTGCCTCAAGCGCATCAATAGGAACAGGTAATAGATTGCTCACTGAAAGAGAAGTCGCTCTCTGGGAGACCGCTGAGATTTTGGATTGCGAAGCACGCGCGGAATTTGTAGCTGGTGCTTCTGCAACTAAATCTTCTAAGAAGTCCGGAATGTTTCCGCCACCACTACCTTTTCCGAAATGAGTAGCAGGATGTGCCTGACTTTTCAGAGGCGACCAGGGTTGAACTGCATCACTTTCTTTGACGACTGACGGCAATCCAATATGCGACCTAGCGGCAGCTGATGGACCTTTCTTGCCCTTCGCTGGCTGCTGAGCCATTTTTGTTTGGGACTGCGAGGCAGCATTCTGACCTTTATTCTTACCTTTTCCTTTTTTACCTTTTTCAGGCTTCTTGTCAGTAAGAGGTGCAATGTGAGCAGTATTTTCTTCTGCCCGCATTATTAGTGCTTCTTCATGACTTATCGAGAACAGGCGGCCTGTATCAGTAGGTGAATAGTCAGACTTCAGATGAATTCTGGTGCCTTTCTCAAATCCTGCAATACCTTTCGGTTTATCTTCAGTGACACCGATGGCGGTGGCACTGGCAGTGGCAACAGATTCTTCAAGTGCTTCTTCAGTTGCTGTGAACTCGACTTCCGTTTCGCCTGGCGTTTCGGATACAGGTTCATCCATGACAGCAACTACAATTGGATCGGCGTCCGGAGCATTTTCTTCTATGGCATCTGATGCATCTGAAGCTTCCGCCACCAGAACTTCAGCAACTTCAAGCGCCTCGAACGCACTTTCAACTTCCGCATCAGTTAGTGTGTCAGAAGGACCAACTTCAGCATTCGTCTCAGAAGTCGCTAAATCAGCAGATCCGGTAGCTTCTACCTCATCGGTGCCGGATTCGTCACCAAAATCAAGCGAAGCAGCTTCTTGCAGAGATGCTTTTTGCTCTTCTATTGATAGCTCGCTTCTTAGAGGTTCTGCAGCTTTCTCTTCCTCCACTTTGGCTTTATGCGATGACATCCATGAAAGTTTTTTCGGTGACGGCAAATCTGCATCTTGAGCAACAGGCGCATCTGATGGTTTTGACCATCCAAGTCTTGACGCTAACTGAGCAGCCGCACTCTTGATTTGTACGCCCATGCCTTCATGATGTTCCGCTGGTTTTTCGGCAGCAGGTTTTTCGGCGGCTGGTTTTTCGGCGACAGGTTTACTGTCTGCAACTTCTTCTGGTGCTTTAGCTTCTGGCTGTTGGACTGGAGAAGACTTTGTACCTTGTGGAGCGGCCCAATTGCTCTTCGATGGAACTTTTTGATCGTTTTGGACATGATGCGGCCCAGGCTGAGGTTGGTGTGCGTTCCAGTTTTCTCCAACTGGAATTTGCTCGCCGCCTCTCGCTTGTGGCGCTGACACACTTTGCTCTTGCCCAAATCCAGGTGGAGGTGTGTAACCTTCGGGTGGTACCGCCGGCGGTTGCGCTATGCCAGGTTGAAATGGTGGAATTGGCATGCCCAATCCAGGTGCACGCGGCACTTGTCCGTGCCAACTTCCCCAAGGATCTTCAGGTGCAGGACCGCCATATGGTGCATGACCATATGGAGTGTTGTATCCATAAATAGGTGCCGGTGCAGGTTCTGTTGGTGCTCCAGCTTGTGCATTTTGAGGTGCTTGAGCTTGTTGCTGCGGCATTTGTGTTTGAGGGAAATGTTGTTGTTGTTGTTGTTGTTGTTGTTGCGCTGGCGCCACTTGTGCTTGTGGAGCAGGTGAGTGAGCTGGTGGTTGAGGAGCTTGTTGATACTGTGGTGTCGGTTGTGAAAATTGTTGCGTCGCTTGCTGTTGTGCTTGCGGGATTGAGGCAGGTTGCGGCGCTTGTTGAAACTGCTGATACTGTGGCTGCGGGTTTTGCTGCTGCAATTGCTGCTGCAAATTGGTCGGCTGTGATTGAGAATAACCCTGCTGTTGATATTGCGGTTGCTGTTGCTGCAGTTGTTGCTGCTGCTGTAATTGTTGCTGTTGATGAGCAACGGGCTGTTGCATCGGCTGAGTTTGAAACTGCTGAAGATTTGACTGCGCCGGTTGCATTGTTTGCAACTGATGCTGCAATGATTGTTGTTGCTGATTCTGCTGCAAGTGCTGGTGTAAATGCTCGTTAGCTGGTTGCGGAAAGCCAGATTGTGATCCCGAAGTTGATTGAAGAGTGTCGCGCAGTGTACTCATCACATTCGAGGGTCGATTGCCCATATTGCCTTCATGCGCAAATTCTGCTGCTTTCATGGCGGCTTCAGCGCGAGCCCACAATTGCATCGATGAGCGTAGCTCGGAAATAGCCGCATCTCGAGTAACTATGCCGTCACGAATTTGCTCCTGGGCGCGAAGCACTGTCGGCAAGAGTGACGCATGGATAATTCCTTGTGTGACAAGTGTGCCGCCCAATGGAAGACCGGACTCCATACTGGCTTTAAGCGCTTGCTCCAGCTGTTCTTTAGTGACAATCTCAGCATCAAGAAGCAATTCACCCAGACGGTTGGTTGTTCCGGAAAACTGCGGATGTCTGTCGATACGGGCGATAGCGTCTTTCATCGGCACTTTTTCGCGAATTGCAAAAACCAGCGCTTCGATACCAATATCCGGCGGTACGACTCCGTCGCGGATGATAGATTGCGCTTCAAGAGCCAACTGGAAAATCTCAGGTGAGATATTGCCCGACATCGTCAAAACGCGCCCCATGGGCATTCCCAAACGGCGCGAAACTTGCATTGCTTCCGATAAATCTGCCGAGGCGATTAGCCCCACTTTGACCAGCAAATCACCGATTACAATATTTTTGTCTTGGTCCGACATGTGGATCCCCGCTAAAGCAATTTCTGGGATGCGTCCACCCCAAAAAGGAAAACCGCAGCCAGCGGCCTGTTAGCTTTGTACCCTACCTAATTGAATTTAATTGCTTTTATGATTTATTCACTCTGGCGGGTTAGAAATTATCCAAAATCGCTCGCTAAAGGGTCAGGGGCTGTCAACTTGCTCGAAAGACAATCCTGATAACAAATATTTGACCGCTCTTACATCCACTGAATTGCCAGCCAACTGGATTTTGGCTTGAATTGACAGGCTTTCAGGAAATTTAAAACCTTCTGAAAAACCGAGTAATTGGACAATTTCTTCTGGCGAAAAGCGCCTCAAGCGACCATCAGCCAGCCGAATATAGGTTCCTGACGCACGAAAACTCTTCCAATAGCCACTAGTAAAGCAGATCGCGTAAGACTCGGGGTCGCCAGCATCAATCACATGCAAAGACTCTCCATAGCGTTTTTGACTGAGCTCATCAATTAGCAGTTCTTGTCCGAAATTGGCGTGAACAAATTCCACAATTTTGTGAGAAATGGCATTCAAATCGGGCAAAGGCAAAGGCTTATATGATGCACCACGGGAGGTGGCAATGAAATATAGTCGTGGTCGTCTCATTGGAACACCAAAATCCGATGGATCCAGCTCCACTGTTTCCACTAGATGACCTGTATCTTCAAAGGTTTTAAGTAAAAGTGTGTGCGCATCGGTATCCTTAAAGCCCGAAACGTTTTCAATTAAAACTGCTTTCGGTTTTTGTTCTGAAAAAATTCCCAGCAAATTCACAAGAGACTTCGTACGCGGATCCCGCAAGTCTTTTTGATTACCCCGAACTGTGTAAGGTTGGCACGGTGGGCTCATCCACCAGAGTTCGGCATCCGGTATTTGTTCTTTCCTGATTGTGTCCAAATTGCGATTATTTGGCTTCAATCCAAAATTAGTTTCGTATGTCTGATTTGCCCGTATGTCTATATCGAATGCACTCTCAACCACAATTCCTGACTTTCGTGAAGCTTCAGCGAAAGCGCCGATGCCTGAAAAGAATTCGATTGCCTTAATAGAATTCGACGTACCTGTTTCATTTTCCAAATCTTAAGAAGCTTCCTGCAACGGGACGATTAACTCGAAAGACCTGATTCTTTCATGGTTAATCTAACGAAAAACTACTGACATCTTGAAAGCTTGTGGTCTTGAAAAGCCGTCACAGTGTGTCTCTTTAGTCCTTTTGCGTAACATAGAAGCACTCTTAACCGTTGTTATTCTCTTACTGGCTGTAAACTAGCAGTTGGTGGAGGATTATGGATGTCTGTTAACAATCCCCAGTCCGCGGGGAGCGTAAAAACTTGCACAGCCTGTGGGCGGAAGTTTCAGGGCGACATGACTGTTTGCCCGGATGACAACATGCCTTTGATGACCGTTCCCAACGAGGATCTGGTCGGGACCATTATTGAAAACAAGTACGAAGTTCTTGAGAAAATTGGCGCCGGCGGAATGGGCGCAGTCTACCGAGCTCGTCACCAACTCATGCACCGTCAGGTCGCTATCAAAATGGTCTTGGCTCAACTGAGTGCCAACTCCATGACCTTGAAGCGCTTCACGCAAGAAGCCCGTGCAACAAGCCAACTAAATCACCCGAATATTCTGACTGTCTTCGATTTTGGTATTTCGCCAACCAATCAACCTTATCTCGTCATGGACTTCCTCGAGGGGGTCAACTTTGGTCGCGTGCTTGAAGATACACGCCAACTTCCAATTCCTCGCGCCATTGGAATTTTCCTGCAAGTTTGTGCGGCTCTAGGCCACGCTCACCAGAAAGGTATTGTTCACCGCGACTTAAAACCATCCAACATTATGCTCATTGAGCTTGATGGTCAGCCAGACTTCGTCAAAGTTTTGGATTTTGGAATTGCTAAAGTTCTATCTTCTGTTGATGGCGAAACAGACAACCTGACTCGTACAGGCGAAGTGTTTGGCAGTCCACTTTATATGAGTCCGGAACAATTCCGCGGCAAGTCACTCGACGCTCGCTCCGATATTTATTCGCTCGGGTGTGTCATGTACCGCAGTCTTGCTGGAATTTGCCCGGTCACTGGCAAAGATGTTCTGGAATGCATGTACAAGCATGTCAACGAATCAATTCCTCCATTTTCAGTGACTGCTCCAGAAGCTAATATTCCTGACAGGCTAGAATCCATCATAATGAAGGCGCTCGCCAAAGATCCTGATGATCGCTATGACACGATGAATGATCTTCGCTCTGACCTGGAGTTATGTGCTGAAGAATTGATGTTGGGACCATTAGGACCGGCATTTTTACGCTCCGGCAATTTCACCGCTTCCGATCCTGCCCTGACGGCATTCCCGAGTGGAACATACAAATCAGTATTGTCGGGGTCACAAGAAATTCCAGGCGGTCCATCTGCAGCACAAATTCTAACGTCCAATGGAAATGCGATGCCATCTCCTTCGGCAGCCGAGACATCAGCCCATTTTATTCCGGAAGATCTAAACAGTGAAATTGAAACGCCTGAATGGGTGACTGGAAATCAAATTATTTCTCAAGATGTCACCGCCGGTAGAGCCACCGGAAATGTCTCAATTTCGGGTCATGCCGTAACTGCTGACCAGGTCAAATCGGTTGATGCATCAGTTAGCAATCAGTTGGTGATCACCTATCCTCACGAACCAGTTGCTCGCAAAGAATCGATAGATATGCGTCTGGTAGCAGGATTGGCTGCGGTCGTCATTCTCGGAGTGGGCGGCTTTTTAATTACCCAAATGCAACCGCGAGCAAAAACTGCTACCCAGACACATGCCGTAGCCGATCCTCATACTTTTGAAGAATTCACAGCTGCAGGCATGGAACATTTTGCAGCTGGACGTTATCCAACAGCAGTTCAAGAATTTAAAAAAGCAAATGAATTGGGACGAAAATTTCCTGATTCAGATATGCGAAAAATCGAAAGTTGGATCAATCTTGGTGAAGCATATGTCGCTGCCGATGATTTCAAAAATGCCGAATTCAGTCTCAATAAAGCCTCCCTGCAGTTAAGTCACGACAAACAAACAAAAGGCAAAGAGTACGCCCGCGTTCAGCAAGACCTAGGGGAGATGCGCCTCAACTCAGGCGACGTTGATTCTGCTGTACCTTGTTTCACACAAGCTCTAAACATTCGAATGACTTTGGACGGCCAAGACAAAGCAGACGCAGCAGATTCACTACAAGGATTGGCAGCGGTTTCTATTGCCAAGAAAAACTACGCCGATGGTATCGCTAAGCTAAATAAGGCGAAAGAATTGATCGAGTCCATTTCAGGTTCTGAAAACAGAGATTACGTCACTGTGCTGACAGATCTTGGTAGAGCCACTCAAATGGGTGCATCGTCGAATGCTCAACTGGCCTCTAGTAGAAAGCTTTATGAAAAGGCTTTGCAAATTGCTGAAAAGGTTTTTCCATCAGACCACCCACAAATTGGAAAAATCAATTTAGCTTTTGCCACAGTCCTTTTCCGAGAAGGCAAGTTTGCTGACGCAGAAACTCGCTTCAACGAAGCAATTCGAATCACCACTAAAAATGGTGGTGAAAATACTCTCGATATGGCTCAGATGAAGTCGTCGCTGGGCATCCTATACATGAAGCAGAAGCGCTTTGGTGCTGCTGAAGCATTGTTCAATGATGCCGTCACCATCGGACAAGCAAAACTAGGCGCCACAGACGCAGCGGTAAGGCGATGGAAAGACTATCGCTCTGACTGCGAAAAACTTCGTCGCCGTGGTTAAGCGCTAAATAGAAATTGTTGGCTCGACTTTCAGATTTTTATTGAGTCGTTTCATAAACTCGTCTAATTTAGGTCCACTTAATGACGGACGTCCGTACTTATCGATACTGAGAGAATCAGAGCCGCCGCGATCATTCGGCAACGAAATTGAAAAATTTCCGTTTTGACGATCGTAGTGAGCATGGACATTTTCGCGAGAAAGATCATAGGCTGTTCCGTCGAGAACATCTTTCAAATCGGAAGCGCCTTTACGCTCTGCAGCTCCCGCCTTTCCTGGTTTCACACTGTGGACCTTTTCACTGATTTCCTTAATGGCACCAGTCAATCCGTCGATATTGTTGTTCTTAATTCCGTTTTGAATACTGTCCAACCGATCGTACATTTTGTCTGAAAAAGGTATCGAGGGATCGTCCTTTTGGACGCCTACACTCAATTTATCTCTAAGGCTTTTATTGAAAGTCTGACGATCGCTGCCACCTTCGATCGTGCCTCTAGGATTAAAGGAGAGTTTCTGCTCATTGCCTTTAGCGTCTTTCAGGGAGAGCGAATAGTGTCCATCTTCACTGCGACCTTCGATACCTAATTTTTTGAGCTCACCATTTAATAGCGTCAATCCATTTTGCATATCTTTGCCTTTTGCTGGATTGAAGCGATTTTCGAGATTCATATCGCGCAGATAAGTCTGCATCTCATAGGTATCGCCTTTTGCCAGACCCATATAAACCTTGGAGAGACGTTCAAATGTTTCTCCTGAAGGTTTTTCGGCCTCTCTCCCGTCCTTACCGTCAATTCTTTCGTTTGGACGACCTAAGGATGCAGTTTGTATTTCTCCACCGTGAATCGAAGCATAGAGATTATCAGTGCTCGTATCCAACGACCTAGGGTTACGTTCGCCTTTTGGACGGTCGGCAGTGAGTGTGAAAGACTTTGGCGTTTCTACCTGCTCAGGCTGAGACCAAGCCTCCACGCTCAATGGCGAGGATTTATCTTGCGTCTTTGAAGTATCTGCAACGACTGAGCGTTCCATATAGTTTCGTCTGCTTTTTGAAGTGCTGGGGTGCGGGCATTCCCATTATTCCAGAAGCAGAGTGAACTCAGCGTGATTACATGCCGGTCAGGTCGCTTGGCACAAAGCCGATATCACGGGAGCCAAGAAGGCTCTTGGTGAGATTTCCTCCAATCACAATCATCTCGTGCATCGCCTCATCCAGGTGATGGTCTTTGACCACAATCGGGTCACCATCTGGCGCGGCAAACAGGGCTGCTTTTCGCATCAGCTCGCCGATGAAAGCTCCACTCGCCCCTTGCGAGCGTTTCACAAAAACATCCATGTTCTCGACTTCTACTTTTAAGCCTATGGAATAGAGTTCGAACAGCCGCTTTCGTCCTTCGGAATCAGGCAACGGCACCTCATATGCCTGGTCGACTCGTCCCGGGCGCGCTGCTAGAGCCGGTTCAAGAATCTCCGGCCGATTAGTGGTCAAAACAAACATTACATCAACGTCTTCCGACAGGCCGTCCATTTCATTCAGTAATTCAAGGAGAAGAGCGTTATTGCAGGCATTTGGCGAAGAGCGCTCTTCGGCAATCAGGTCGACGTCTTCGATAACTACCATTGAAGGCGCCAGCATGCGCGCAAAATAGCAGGTTTTTCCGATCAATCCTTGACCGCGACCTGTTATTAAAAGTACCGTTCTATTTTTCATCGCTGAAGCCAGGTACATTGCCGTCAAAGTTTTGCCGGTGCCGGGTTTGCCATGCAAGAGAATGCCGCGCTTCAGTTTTCGTCCAGCGTTTCTCAATGATTCACTATATTTGCCAACGTCAATTGTTTGTCTTTCAATTCGTTTTAAAAGTCCATCAGGCAGTACAATTTTATCGCGTGATATCGCAGGTACTGTGTGGAATTTGAGCGACGTTCCCGATTCATTAACGGACAACATTTTGCCGCGATAAACATTATGTTTGCCTATCATTCGCTGCAAATCCTTGATGAAATTCTCAGCGACAGATTTTTCTTCTGCCATTACATCAATTGAAATTGGCGTCGCACCGGCAAAATCCATCATCGAATTTGATCGCAATAAAACTGTGATGTGCGGTCTGCCACTAACGAGATACAGTCCGCCCTGCACGCAAGCAATTTTGCGACCATTGTCTAATTCGAGATTTAGATACTGGACAGTACCCTCTTTGGCACCACCTAAGCCTACAAAACTTGCCACCGACTGTGATGCGACAAGGTCAGCAAGAGACGTGCCCGTAAGGTTGTTTAAGAAGCCGCCTTGAATTCCGAGAATAGAGGCGCTGCGACCATTCTTTGTAGTCAATTCTTCAATCCCCAACTGCAAGTTGGGTTGGTTGTATCGCTCGAATTGTTCAGTGACAATTGCAAGCGTGGAAGGGTCTTTACCCATGTGCTCAAAAATCTTCTGCCTTAGGTCTTTTGGCATCAGATTATTAGGGACTAAATCCTTCATGCTAAAACCGGAGAAAGTCATATATGCCCTCCAGGAAAATCGTTGTGAAAATTACTTGTGCGATATCGCTATTACAGCTTCGAATCACTTCGAAACATGAAGATGCACTTGTTTTCTTAATCAGCTTTGCGATTTGTCTGGGGCGTTTTTACTTTCGTCGGTTGCTTAGAACGGCGTGATTGTATGTCCGAGCACCACTTCCGCCATTACCTGACGACGCTTCTCTAGATACTCCAGAACGCAGGTCACAAAGGTTGCATGACTCCATGTGAGCGGGGACACCGAAAGTGGTTCTCCTGAGTACGGGTGGACTTGTTCTGCTAGAACGCCGGACGGTAAAGCATGGTCGGCAACCCATTCTAGAATTACCGCCGCTTCTTTCAATCCTTCCGGACTGTGAGTTCGTGCAATTTCATATTCTGCCAGCCACATGGTGCAAATGAACCAGGGATTACCCG
>JACMKL010000544.1 GCA_014380105.1 Candidatus Melainabacteria bacterium | reverse complement strand
GCCAAAGTTTGCGGATGTTGTATAAACCAATCCGCTGAGCGAGTTTTAGAGAGAGCGGGATTGAAGCATTTGATTGATGATTCTGGTGCGATTCCGCTCGAATCACTCTACCTTGCTGATGGTGTTTCGCACGCACGAGTAAAACTTCCTGGCGGCCATGCGCTTTCCAGAAGCTATTTTGATTTTGCACTTATCGAAGCAGCGATTAAAAAAGGTGTCACTTTTCTTCCAGGTGTTTCAGCAAAAGTGCTCAATGAAAATTCAGAACATAGCTCTGTCCAAATTAGCAATCAAAATATGTCCGCCTCTCTCTCAGGAAAAATCACCATCATCGCAGACGGATTGAGTGGACATGCCCTCGACCAACTTCCAGGCTTCGAAGTTGAAGTTGCCCCCCGTGCCCGCTTCGGTTGTGGTATCACGTTTCCTAATTCTTCAGCATATTATCAACCAGGATGTATTTACATGGCATGTCACCGCGGAGGGTACGTGGGTCTGGTCAAAATTGAGAACGGCGGAATCGATATCGCAGCGGCTCTCGACCGCACATATTCGCGCGAAGTAGGAAGTCTGGCTGCAGGAGTCGCCAAAATTCTCAATGAATGCGGATTGAAACTGCCAGTTTCAGATGGCGAATTTTACGACAGTGCGTGGCGCGGGACTGATTCTCTAACAAGAACACGAAAGATAATCAGTGATGAGCGCATATTCGTGATTGGCGATTCGTGTGGTTATCCAGAACCTTTGACTGGCGAAGGAATTGCCTGGGCACTGGAATCGGCGGAATCGGTCTTTCCCCTTGCGTTAAAGGGTATTGCCCGCTGGGAAAATTCACTTTGTTCAATGTGGCAAAGTAAGCACCGAAATCTTGTCGACCAGAGAAAATTTAAAAGTCGCGTAATTGCATATGGACTGAGAAACGACCACATACGAAAAACTTCAATTCAAATTTTATCCAGATTTCCGTCGTTCGGACAGATAATTGCTTCGGGGCTGACTAAACATAGTAAGCCACTCGTTTCATAGGATAGGTAGAATGATTCGCACTCAGTTGCTTGGCGTTGGTACTGCGCTCCCATCGCACTCTATAAGTCAGACACAATCGTGTGACCATGCAAAGGAATTCTTCCCCGGCGGTGAAAAACGTGAACGCTCGATCGAGACATTGTACAGGCGCACAGAAATCGAACGCCGATCACTCATTGTGATCGATGAAGTTACGTTGAAGATTGACGAAAAAATTTTTCCCGCCCCTGAGAACATTGAAGACAATGGTCCTTCTACTGAATCAAGAATGCTTCGTTATGAACGCGAGATTACTCCACTCGCATTAGCGGCTTGCCAGGCAGCTCTCCTGCAGGCAAAAATATCCGAACAAGAAATAACGCATCTGGTCACAGTTTCATGTACTGGATTTGGTGCACCAGGATTCGATGTATGCCTGATCAACCAATTGCCACTGCCCCCATCTACGACGCGCAGTCACATCGGCTTCATGGGATGCCACGGAGCACTTAATGCGCTGAGAGTTGCAGATGCATTCTGTCGCGCTGACGCACGAAACACAGTACTTCTTTGCGCAGCAGAACTTTGCTCACTCCATTTGCAGTATGAATGGTCGGCGCAAAAGATTGTCGCCAATTCGTTGTTCGCCGATGGCGCAGGCGCTGTGGTACTGCGTGCAGGAGAAGAGCGCTCTCTCATACCAGCGTATGTTTCCTCCGCATCTCACATAATTGAACAAAGTATGGGCGCCATGTCCTGGAAAATTAGCGACAACGGCTTTGTAATGACATTATCAAACGAAGTTCCAACTTTAATTGAAGAATATCTGCCGGCTTTTATGCAAACCTGGCTCAGCAAGCACGATTTAGAAGTCAGCGACATCAAGAGTTGGGCAGTCCATCCTGGCGGACCAAGAATTTTGCAGGCGGTGCAAACTTCATTAAACCTGAGCGCCGAGATTCTCGAGGAGTCCAGGCTAATACTTTCGGAGTGTGGAAATATGTCATCACCGACGGTGCTATTCATTTTAGAAAGAATACTAAGGGCGAGAAAGAATGTGCTCGCCGGAAACGAGAGTTTAAAATTGCCCTGTGTCATGTTAGGGTTCGGACCTGGGTTGACTGTGGAAGCAGCGCTCATAGCTTGACACAGGAAAAGAGCATTGATTTAGGCTATCGCCAGGCTCCACCAAACATTTAACAGGTGGGGGAACTTCTAGCCTGAAATGGAGTCGAACAAATTTCGGACCGTTGAAGCCTGATCGACGATCTGTCGACACGGGTGGGAAGTGTTTTAAAACTACCTGTTAAAAGGGCGCTTTCTCGAAATCAGGAGTGACAGATATGGTCCAGAGCCAGCTACCAGTTTCGGCGTCACCACCAGCGATACCATGGCATACTGTTAGTCTTTCTGAAACGCTGGAGACAGTCAACTCCCATTCCACTGGTCTGGCGCAGGTGGAAGCAGCCAAACGTCTTGTCGAGAATGGACCTAATCAGCTCGAAGACTCTAAACAAATAAATCCGTGGATCGTGTTTTGGGCGCAGTTCAAAAGCTACATTGTTTGGATTCTTGTATTTGCAGGAATAGTTTCAGCGATATTGGGTGAATGGCTAGACAGTATAGCTATCTTTACGATCGTTATCCTGAACGCCGCCATAGGCTTTCAGCAGGAATACACAGCAGAAAAGTCTATAGCGGCTCTAAAAAAGATGACTGCACCTCAGGCCAAGGTGCGCCGTGACAATAATCTTGTCTCTGTTCCGGCAACCTCCGTTGTGCAGGGCGACGTCATTGAATTGGAAGCTGGTGACTTGGTCTGCGCTGATTCACGCATAATTGAGGCGGCTGATTTTCGATGCATCGAATCAGTTCTCACAGGTGAATCGGTTGCTGTTGAAAAACAAGCAGATGCTCTGAAGCAAAACGACCTGCCGCTTGGAGATCGCTCCAACATGCTCTATATGGGAACAAGCGTCGCGGCAGGAACAGCCGCTGCTGTAGTCGTCGCAACCGCCATGAGAACGGAAATGGGTCATATTGCCGGACTCATTCAGGATGCCGGTGCCGACCAGGAGACTCCGCTTCAAAAGCGTTTGCAGAGCGTTGGTAAATCACTTGCATTAGCCTCTTTAGCCATTGTTGTACTTATGTTCCTTCTTGGACTTTGGCGCGGGATGAGCATTCTTGAACTTTTCCTCACCTCAGTAAGCCTCGCTGTAGCGGCGGTTCCAGAGGGGTTACCGGCTGTGGTCACTGTCGCTCTCGCCCTGGGTGTCAGACGTATGGCTCGCAGGCACGCTATCGTTCGCAGGCTGCCTTCGGTTGAAACGATGGGATCCACTAATGTCATTTGTACAGACAAAACCGGCACGCTCACATTAGGTCAGATGACAGTCCGCAAGATCTATGTCGCTGAGCGCACATACGAAGTCACCGGGGAGGGTTACGATCCCGCAGGGTCTGTTCTTCTGAACACTCATACTCCTGAAGCTTCCAGCTCATCCTCGCTCCTCATTTTTGCAACGATCATGGCATTTTGCAATCGCGCTCATATAGTTCATGAATCAGAGCAGTGGAACGCAATTGGAGATCCAACCGAAGCGGCTCTTTTGGTTGCCAGCCGGAAACTCGGCGTAACCGAAGAGCAGATCATTGAACAACAACTCCACAAAGTGTCTGATTTCCCCTTTAACTCTGACCGAAAAAGAGCCACCGTGATTCGGGAAATAGCTCCCGGACAGCTACGTGCATTCGTGATAGGAGCACCAGATGTGGTACTGGAGCTTTGTTCAAACCTGCAGTCTTTGACCAGTGTCGTCCCACTTAGCGAAAAGTCCAAACAAACAATTCTCGAACAGAACTCACACATGGCTGATTCGGCTCTGAGAGTTCTTGCCGCTGCATATAGAGATCTTGATGCGTCTGCGGATCTAACCCAGGAAGCGGTGGAGAACAATCTTACTTTCGCTGGATTGGCTGGAATGTACGATCCGCCACGAGCTGAAGCAAAGACAGCTATTGCGAGCTGCCATTCGGCCGGCATTAAGGTGGTAATGATTACAGGCGATCATCCCAGCACTGCCTTTGCAATTGCTCGCGAACTGGGAATTGCTCCTGCCGATGAGAAGGTTGTTTCTGGTGCGGATCTAGACAAGATGTCTGATGCTGATCTTCGCAGCAAGGTGAGCAGTATTCCGGTCTACGCGCGAGTGACGGCCGAGCATAAAATTCGCATTGTTCGTGCCTGGAAACATAGCGGTGCTGTTGTGGCCATGACTGGAGATGGAGTGAATGATGCACCTGCCATTAAAGTAGCGGACATTGGCATCGCTATGGGCAAATCCGGCACAGAAGTGACCAAGCAAGCCTCAGCCATGGTAATTACAGACGACAATTTTGCGTCGATCGTAGCGGCTGCACAAGAAGGAAGAGGCGTATATCAAAACATCAGAAAAACTCTTCAGTATTTGCTTGCAGGAAACACCGGTGAACTCATCTTCATGACGACATGCATTATTTTGGCACTGCCAATTCCACTTTTGCCCATACACCTTTTGTGGATAAATCTAGTAACTGACGGATTACCTGCACTCTGCCTGGCCGCAGATCCGGTAGATCCCGATGTTATGAAACTGCCGCCGCGACGCATGGACGCAAAACTCATGGACCATCACTTTCTTACAATGATGATATTTACCGGATTTCTTACAGCTGCTGTGTGCTTTGGAGTTTATGTATTCACACTGAAATACGAATCGGTGGAAGTCGCTAGAACCACTGCTTTTGCGACTCTTGTATTTGCGGAATTATTGAGGTCATTTGGTGCACGCAGTGAATCCAAACCGGTATGGAAGATTAGCTTAACTTCTAATCTCGCACTGGCAGCCGTCGTG
>JACMKL010000543.1 GCA_014380105.1 Candidatus Melainabacteria bacterium | reverse complement strand
GATGCAAACCCGTTGTGTTTTTGGGTAGTTTGGCTGGATCAGGTCCCGGTAGAATAACTTGACCTGTTGGTGGTAAGAAGCGATCGAAGGAATCAACCAGAGTGTAGCGGCGTTGTAAACCTCGCTGCTCGATCGGGAGCGTGGCTTCGGTCAGCAAATCTTGTCGCGTCGGGAGGGTATCACCAGGCAATACTACCTCCCATCGCCCCTTTAGCCGCCCCGTACCGTTGTAGCGAATGTCAGCTTGCCAAACGGGTGGCTGCTGTCCTTGAGCAACGATCTGGATGACTCGCGTTGATGAGGCCGCTTCTGCACTGCCCACAAACTCCAACCGCACATTCGTTAATGACAGTGGCACTCGCGCCCCTCCACCTGCCAACCGACAGGTCACAGCCACAAATTCATCGACTCCCCCAGTGCTACTGACAAAGCGGCGTACGTAAAAGAACTCAGAGGCGTTTCCTCGTAGCGCATCTTGATAGGCACGACGAGCCACAGAAGCCGGAATCGTCATAATATCCGTGAGGTTATTGTTGCCGCTACGAGTGGCAAGATTACTGCGAATGGGTAAACGCCCAAAGACTGTGCCCGGCACACACGACTGGTTCGCGTTGATGGCACCACACCATAGTGCTTCAGCAGGGCGTTGATCGTCGAGTCCAAAGAAGGTGAGAAACACGGTGGTAGGACCAAACGTGCGCACGTTTACACCGCGTGGGCTAACAGTCACTGCATGAGCAAAGCTCTGGACAAAAAGCATCAGGATGGTTGTCATCAGGGTAGAAAGCGCAAAGCATCGCATAATTGTTCCTCCTCAAAAACTAAGACTCAGACCGGCATTGATGACTTGAATGGTGGAATCGGTGGATAGCCCAAAGACGTTGTTACGGTTCAGGTTGGATTGACGGCTGTAGCGAATGAAGGCGCTGCCTGGAATGGCAGATCCAGCCCCATTACTAATGTTGAAGCGCCAGGTGAGAATCGCTTCTAAGCCAGTTGCCTGCGAGACGCTTTGGTTCAGAGAGTCGCGATCGCTCGTCGTGTTGTAATTCATTGCCAACGTCACATCTTTGAACACTTCCCAACTGACGCCGATCGTGGGACTGGAATTAAACCGGGTAATGCCGTCTTCCTTGCTCTCAGCACTGGCAAAGTTGTAACCCAGCGTCAGTTGAAAGCGAGATGTAGGCTGCCAGCTTAGGGAGAGTTGATGATTCAAGTTGAAGAAATCTGCCTTTTCACGGCTAAGTTGTCGGTTGTCTTGAAACGCACTGGAAAACTGATAGCCAAAACTCAACTCATCAAACGTCCATTGAATGCCTGCTTGGTGTTGCTGGTTGATCTGGTTGGGAATTTCCGTGGCATCAAAGCCAGATAATTCGGGGATAGGAACGTTGGCACCAAACTGCTGTACCCGCTGATAGGAGTAAGTCAAAGTGGGCAAGAAACGACTGGTTGAACCCACGATTTCTTGCAACGGCACCGTCACATTCAAAGAGGTATTGCGGGTTTTAGTTTTAAGCACCGTCAGCACGTTTGCCAAATTATCTTCAGACCATTCTTGCTGAAACTGAATGGCCGCTCCAGAAATACTGGCATTCAGACCAATTTGAGTACGTAGCTGGTCGGCTGTAATTAAGGCACCCAGGCTCTGAAACTGAGGATCGATGCGTTCGTGACGGGCGTTAACAGTCAAGGACAGGATGCGATTGCCTCCCAGGTTGACATCTTTGAGTAGGTCATAACTTAAATCGGCATAGAAAGCAGTTTTGGTGACAGGCTTCACGGGCACTACAACGATTTCCTGTGACCCATCGACCACATCGGTCAGCTCTTCTGGAATTGGTGTTTCGGCTAAGGGTGCTTCAACTAAAGGATCTTCTGCAATCGGTGTTTCAGTAATCGGTGGATCAATAATTGGTGGATCAATAATTGGTGGATCAATAATTGGGGTTTCAGTAATCGGTGGATCAATAATTGGTGGATCGAGCGGATCAACCAGCGGCGCTTCTACGATCGGTGCTTCAATCAGCGGCGGCTCCTCAACAAACTCCTCGGCTAAGGGCGCTTCAGCTCCAGCGCTTGCATCGACCAATTGGCGATCGGGCGGATTGGTAAAGGTGCTGCGGGCATAGCCAAAATCAACTCGCAACCGTCCAGAATTGTCAGTGCCAAATAAGCGAAAGCCAAAACCACGACTCTTTTCAGCGTCTACCACTTGCCCTTCATTAAAATCACTCACGGCTGGACGCTTGCCATCCATCATTGTGGCTTCTAGACGAATGCCCCCAAAATCATTTTTGACTAGTTGATAGCCCAACGTAGCAGCGATGACGTTGTTGTTATTG
>JACMKL010000542.1 GCA_014380105.1 Candidatus Melainabacteria bacterium | reverse complement strand
TCTTGATACTGCGCTATCGCGAGCAAAAATAACTTGAAAATAGGCGGGCTTTTCGCAAAGCAGGGTGCCGTCATTATCGAAGACCGCAATTCTATCTTCGACTGGTACAAAATCTTTTCCACTCCTGTCAGTCACTCGCTTAACGAAGTCAAGAATGTTTTGCTTGAGTTTAGTGTCTTTCCAGCCTGAGAGCGTTTGTGCGCCCGTCTCGACATTGTATTGCCCGGGCACGGTTTGACTGGATACTGCGGACACGTCGCTGGCATTTACTGTCACTGACGTCGCGCTTATTGCTGATGCGATTATTGCTGACGCAATTATTGGAAGAATTCGTCTGAACATTCCGGTCACCTCAAACTGCTTTGCATTTCGCTAGGCATATAGAATATCCGATTCGTCATTTTTTAGTGCACGTCGTGCTAGACTCCAATCCATGCTTCCCGTTGAGCAATCTTGCTACTGGCTGGCTACCCGCCAAAACTACACGCCTGCTGCCTCCTTATCCGGGCAGGTAGATGCTGATTATGTTATTGTCGGTGGCGGTTTTACGGGTTTATGGACAGCTTTATTTTTGAAACAGCTTGAACCGCAGGCACACGTTGTTGTGGTCGAAAGTTCCGTGTCAGGCTATGGTGCAAGCGGTAGAAACGCTGGCATAATCAGCAGTTCGATCGATCATTCGCACGCGCTTGCAATCACTCATTTTGGCAAACCCGAAGCTGAAAGATTGGCAAAAATTGGTTTGCAAAACATCTCTGAATTGGAGAATTTTGCTGACAATTGTGATTTCGAGCGCACTGGCCAACTACAAGTGGCGCTTAAGCCTGCTCATTTAGACTATTGTCACCACAATGTAGAAGTGGCTGAGCAGTTAAATATTGCTGGCTATCGTGTGCTCGGTCAGGATGAAATGCAGGCAGAAGTGAATTCGCCTCTCTATATTGGTGGACTATTTGTGCCAGGTGGTGGTGTCTTAAATCCGATTAAATTGGTCGATAAAATTGTTTCGTCCATGAGTTCGTTGGGTGTTCAACTGTACGAAAAAACGCGAGTCTTGAAGATAGAAGATGGCAGAATAACTTGTGAAAACGGATCTATAAATGCACGCAAGATTGTTATGGCGACAGACGCTTACACTCATCATCTGTTGCCTCAACTATTATGGCGTTTCATTCCGTTGTACGATTATATTCTCGTCAGTGACCCACTTTCTGCAGAACAGAAAGATGCTATTCGGTGGCACCACCGGCAGGGTCTTGTCGACTTACGGACGTTTTTCAATTATTATCGGTTGACTTCGGATGACCGCATTTTGTGGGGTACAAGCGAGGCCGTTTACTATCCGCCAAACAAAGTCGATGCCAGTTGTGATCATTCTGAACATCACTACACGACGCTACGAGAAAGTTTTAAAAAACACTTTCCGCATCTGGGCAATGTTGATTTTCCTTATGGTTGGGGTGGACCAATTGCTTCAACGACGCGATTGACACCATTTTTCGGTAAGTTGATGAACGATAATGTCATCTATGGACTCGGTTATACGGGGCATGGAATTGGTACTACACGCGTGGCTGGAAAAATACTTGCACACATGGCGGCATCAAAAGATAGCGATTTGCTGTCACTAAAAATGGTGACAGATAAACCTTTCCCGTATCCGCCAGAGCCCATTCGCGGAATGTCAGTTAACGCTGTCACTCATTCGCTGCAAAAGGTTGATGCAGGCGAAAATCCGAACATACTTTTGAAGATGCTCGACATGATGGGAATTGGTTTTTCGAGTTAGGCTCAATTTCGAGCTGCTCGAAGTTTAAAATAATCCTGTAGGAGGGATGTGTCCGCCGCCGCCTAATCCCGGAGGCGACTGGTCGTACCTGGCGGTTGGTCTTTCTTCAAGCAAATCATCGATCGTCATGCTGTCGAGCACTGCTTTCTTGTAGTGTTCGTAAAATTCGGACTCAAAGCCTTTGATGATCATGACTGAACAATCAGCGTGAGTTGAAATATATTGTGAGACACTGCCGAGAACCATTTTTGCGATGCCGTTTCTGCTATGCGCTCCCATCACAATCAGGTGAGCTGGCCAATTATGCGCCCCCTTAAGAATCACTTCAGATGGTAAACCGTCGGCAGTACCACGTGTAATTTCTTTGGCTGTATTTTTTCGTCGCAGCAGGGCTTCCCATTTTGAAAGCAAACCGTCCATTACCATTTGGTCTTTCTCGTGCGTAAGCATGCTTTCAGAAACAGTTTTTACGCTACTCATCGTACCGGTATGCATTGGGTCAGTGACCGACAATAATGCCAGGTGTGATTGTTTTAGCCATTCTTGTCGCTGTAGCCACTCTATTGCAGCGCCACTAGGTTCTGAATCATCGACCGGCACAAGTACATTTGAAAATGGGTGTGGTGCAGTGGCATCGTGATTGCCCCGGACAATTACAACTGGATAATTCGACTTATTGAGGAGTGTTTGAGAAACGCTTCCCAGGACGAGTGTATCAACGGCTGTTTTTTTTCGGCACCCGGTTACAATAATGTCCGGTTTAAAAGTATCTGCAAACCGAAGCAAAGTCTCGACCGGATCTCCCTTTAAAACTTCAGCGCTGATTGAAACATCTTCCAGCCTGGCAGAAGCTTCTTGAGCGATTCCAATCATGACCTCTTCTACTGAATCGTAGTCGCAGTTATTTTCTTTGCCAAATGCATGGGCGACGAAATTCATTACTCCTTTTTCAGTGGGAGCAACGTGCACCAATTTGATCCAAGTTCCGAATGGCCATTTGTGCGAAAGAATGAAATTTAAGGTAGCGCTGGAGTGCTGCGTACCGTCCAACGCGATGATTATTTTCACTGTAATTTACCTGAACTAAGCTGTGGTGGCAGCAACGGCGCGAAGTTTACGTTCTTGGATGACATGTCGAAGTGATTCTTCTAATGCTTTGAAGAAAGTATCGATTTGCTCGTAGCTGATTACCAATGGTGGCTCAACTCGCAATACTCTCGCGTTGATATAGGTACCAGAAATGAGTATGTTGCGAGCAAAAAGTTGTTTCGAAACTTCGTAGCCAAGGTCATTATCTTGGAATTCCATACCGAGCATCAGCCCGACGCCGCGAGCTCCAGCCATAACTTCCGGATACTTCTTCGCCATCTCTTCTAATTTTGGCAACATGTAATCGCCTTTCTCTTTTGCTTGTTCAATCAATTTTTCATTTAGCAAGACGGAAATTGTAGCGATTGCAGCGGCACATGCCAGTGGGTTTCCACCAAATGTAGTGGTATGCAGGAATGGATTATCGATATATTTTTCCCACGTCTTAGCTGTTCCCACAACGGCACCAATAGGTGCGACACCGCCGCCGAAACCTTTACCCAATGCCATCAAGTCAGGCGTAACTTCATCGTATTCGCAGTAGAACATTTTGCCTGTTCTACCCATACCACATTGAATTTCGTCGAAAATGAGCATTGTGCCGTATTTATCGCAAAGTTCGCGTGCGCCCTTCAAGTAACCAGGAGGGGCAACGTTGATACCACCTTCACCTTGAATTGGTTCTACAACGAATCCAGCAACACGATTACCTGAGAAATCACAACACTCAAGGGTGACTTTCAATGCTTGTAAATCGCCAAACGGAACATGTGACCAGTTCATCAGAGGCAAAAAGGGCTCTCTAAAAACGGCCTTGGATGTACCACCTAAAGAGCCCAAACTCTTACCGTGGAAACCACCGATGGTGCCCACAAAATGGTGCCTGCCCGTGGTGAGCGTAGCCATTTTTAAACAGCCTTCAATAGATTCCGTTCCGGAATTCGTGAAGAAAGAATATTTCAAATCACCCGGAGTGATTAAAGCGACCAGGTGAGCCAGATAACTACGTAGTGGGTCGATCAATTCTTGCGAGTGGATACCCTGGCGTTGAAGTTGATCGATGACGGCCTTTAAAACAACAGGATGTCTGTGTCCGACACTGTAAATGCCGTATCCACCGAGCATGTCGATAAATTCTTTGCCGTGGACGTCACGGAAAATTGCACCCTCGTCCGACCACTCAACGGCTGTGTAATCGGTGCTGACGGATTTGCGATATTTCAAAAATCCTTCGTTGACGTGATCTTTCCAGTATTGAACTGACTCATCAATGACTTTCTGACGCTCGCTTTCAGTGAGAGTTTTCTTGCTGATTAAATCCAGAACGTCTAACGCTTTTGATGATGCTTGGTTCAAGTCTTGAGACATGATGATGGCTCCCGAAGGGCGAATGAAGGGCTTTTGTATGCGTAAAAGATCTTACTCCAATTGCATCTTTTTTACAGAATATGTCAAGCGACATTACTTTTGTTGTTCAAAAGCACAGCTCTGTCTACTTCTTCAAAGTTTGCGCAACACACAAAATTGCAAGCATAGATAATGCATCAGTTATTTCGCCGTTCATAACCATTTCTACAGCCTTATCAAAGTGCACGCGCTTTTGCGACAATTTTTCCGTGCCTTCAGGCTGAGGGGCGCCTTGTTTTAAGTCTTGGGCCAGATAGAAAAGTGCTTCTTCATCAGAGACTGAATTTGATAAATGTGAGCGTCCAATTAGAAACCAATTTTGCGCGGTTAATCCAGTTTCTTCTGCCAATTCTCGTTGAGCAGCAGAAAGTGGGTCTTCGCCCGCTGGGCACCCACCTTCGGGTATTTCCCATGAATAGCAGTCGAGCGGATAACGGTGTTGACCTACTAAATATGTATAGCCTTCATCATCAATTGGAACGACTCCGATTGCTTTATTCTTGAATTGTACGATTCCATAAATGCCGGGATTGCCGTCTGGACGGATGACTTCGTCTTCTCTCACGTGAATCCACGCGTTTTCATAGATAGATTTTCTTTCTTTTGTTGTCCATGGATTTGATTGATCAGTTTCCATAAATTCTATAAATCCTAGTTTTCGCGCGACGAGAAATGATTGTTGGTTTTTTATTTGTAAATTGCATCCCAACCGGTGCCTTTTAAATCTTCTTTGTTTGATGGAGGTGTTGCACCAGGGTTGCTTTGCTTCACAGCATTTTTTAGAGGCATCGTTTTTGACGCAGTATTCGACAGATTGCTCTTGTTTTTAGGGCCAGCCGTTTTTACTCCAAAAATAATTTTTGCAGCAGGTGGATTTTTGCTTACAGGCGGCTGAATGGTGCCGTTTCTAACATTTATAATTTTGCGAATATCGGCAATATCATGTTGGATAGAAACTTTTTCCAGTGGCGGAGGATTGCATTTTAGCGAATGCTCAAATGCCTTAATTGTCTCTTGTAACTTGTCCTGCTTCAGATAAACGTTTGCGAGATTACTCCAGGTCATCCAATCTTTGTCGTTTAAGTCTGCAGCCTTTTTGTAGGCTGATTCTGCTTCCGTTAGATTGTCGACTTTTCTGAACGCTACGCCCAAATTTATATAGAAATCCGGATCAAACTCGTATAGCGCAATGGCATCCTGGTATTTGATGATGGCGTCGTCGTAGCGAGCCTTCTCCATATATTTATTGGCAAGATTGTAATGAGGCAGAGCTTCGCTCCATTTTGCATTTTCACCTTTGCCGGGAAATCCAGCAAATGCCACCGAAAAGCTCGAAACGCACGCCATAATGAGGATTACACCAAGTTTTAGTGCCCTTTGTTTTAACCTTGGCGGGAATCTTAGTCTGCGGCAGGGATTGAGGATGTTTGCTGGTTGGAATACCATAGTTCAGAGGTCTGTGGAGGAAGATATGTCGGAATCGCGGTCACCCCTGTTCGAAGCCTTCGCAAAAGAGGGAATTGTCAGGCGGGACTTACTTCTTGAGACTTTGAGAGAACGCGGCATCCAGGAAGATGACCCGCGCCTTAAGCAATTCATCAAATCGTTGAACGGCGGTTCTCAGGAAATTAGCGAATCTCAGTTTCAGATTTTAGCCGATCAGAATCCAACGCTAATGAAGCAAATCTCTGAAGATGATTTGATCGTGCCAGATTTCAAAAGTTTCATCCAAGAAATTTCAGCGATCTTCGATGAAGTGAATCAGATTCGTCTAGGCAAATTACCCACTTATATCCCGCAATTGGAAAGAGTCGATCCAGACAAATTTGCTGTTGCTGTTTGCACAATAGATGGACAGAGATTTGCAACCGGAGATTCGGAAGACTATTTTTGCGTGCAGTCCTGCTCCAAACCGATCACTTATTGCCTTGCTCTTGAAGAACAGGGCGAAGAAATCGTTCATAGTTATGTTGGGCGTGAACCGAGTGGCAAGACTTTCAACGAGTTGACTCTCAACGCTAAAGGTTTGCCTCATAATCCGATGATCAACGCCGGTGCCATTATGTGTGGTGCGCTGATCAAAAAAGGCGGCGCGCCTTCAGACCGCTTCGATTATGTGATGGAGAAGTGGAAACAAGCCGCAGGTGGTCAGAAGATAGGCTTTAACAACGCTGTTTATTTGAGTGAACGACAAACAGCGGATCGAAATTTTGCTCTCGGCTATTTTATGCGTGAGAAAAAAGCATTTCCTCTGGACAGTGAACTTTTAGATGTGTTGGAGTTTTATTTTCAGTGTTGTTCAATTGAAACGACTACTAAGTCAATGGCAATTATTGCTGCGACATTAGCAAATGGTGGGATTTGCCCTCTAACGGGCAATCAAATTTTCAGACCAGACCATGTCAAAAACTGTCTTTCACTCATGCTTTCATGCGGCATGTATGACTTTTCTGGTGAATTTGCATTCAGCGTTGGCATACCGGCTAAAAGCGGCGTCTCAGGGGCGATTATGTTGGCGATACCTGGCGTGGGAGGCATCACTGTCTGGTCACCACTATTGGACGAATTGGGCAACAGCGTGCGCGGCGTTGAATTTTGCAAAAGGTTAGTATCCAGATTTCGATTTCACACTTTTGACAACATGCTTGGGCAGGGCGACAATCGCATTGATCCAAGACGCTGCAAAAAATGATGCTTACATTGAGCTGTTCAGCGCCGCCTGTGGCTTACTTCGTTCTTTGCCTGTAAAAATTTCAGTTAGTTCGAGGAATTGTCCTTCTTTTGGTCTATATGAATAGACTTGACCGGTTTCTATTTTGTAGATCCAACCGTGCAATGTGATTTCCCCTTGCGCGATTTTCGATGCCACTGAAGGGTGTGTCCTCAGGCTTTCCAGTTGACCTAAAACATTCAGTTGGATGGCCACATTGAGTGTTTGATCTTCGTTGAGACCAGAATACGCATCTTTCAAGATGCGGCGAGTTCGTTCGGCGTGCTTAAGCCAGGCCGCCACAGCAGGCATTTCGTCTAGCCCTTCCGGACTGATTAGTCCTTTCATTGCGCCACATAGAGAGTGTCCGCAAACAATAATGTC
>JACMKL010000541.1 GCA_014380105.1 Candidatus Melainabacteria bacterium | reverse complement strand
CCGCCATCACCTGTGCTGCTGTTTTTGCTCTTCCGCCCATTTTGCAGATGGACACAATTTCGTCGTCTTTGTGCTGGTCAACTTCGTCCAATCGACAGGCAATTTCTCTTACAGAAATATGTTTGATGCCAGGTAAATGTCCAAGTTCTGCCGTCAATTCCGGCGTTTCTCTGACATCCAACAAAACCGGTTTCCACCCGCCATCCATGCGCTTCTTCATTTCAGTGGCGTCGATATATTGGATGTCCTGATTGCTTGCACAATCGGTCATGGTGCCCATTACTTCGCAGGCTGAGACACCTTGTGGAATGTCCACGGCTTTGGGATCGCGTGTACAGGCGAAGTTTGCTTCCAGGACCAATTTCATCCATTCTGCTGGTCCAAGTTTGAGTTCTTCTAAAAAATGCACATACTGGTCACGTGTTTTTGGTTTGAAAAACGGATTGCGCTGCTTCTGTTCGCCCAGTGTTGATGGGCGTCTTCCACGATAGTCATGCCCAGGGTAAACAATTAAGGAATTAGACATAGCTAAGAGTTTTTGCAGACTATCAAAGTGATCGCCAGCGCTACCGCCAGGCAAATCGCACCGGCCGGCTCCGCCATCATCAAGGAAGAGGGTATCGCCAGTCAAAATTTTGTCTTCGAAAATAATGCACATCGAATCTTCGGTGTGGCCGGGTGTATGTATGAAGCGTACTTTGACCCCGCCGAGCGTCATCTCGGCACCTTCTCCTATGCGATCAGAAACATCTTTTGGTTTTGCACTTTCATGCATCACGTAATGGCAACCTGTTAAATCCATCATGTGGGCACCACCGGAAAGGTGGTCAGCGTGGGCGTGTGTGTCGATCACTGCTTTCAATGTATATCCGCGCTCTTTGAGCATTGCGATGTAGCGCTCTGCTTCTTTTAGCGATGGGTCAACAATCCAGGCTTCCCTGGCGTCTGACGACGCAATCAAGTAGGACATGCAGCCCTGCTGGGTGAGTGGTTCGAAAATAAGCGCCACGTTCTTTCCTCGTGTTGTTAGAACCATTATTCAATAAATGTCATATTTTGTTGGTTAAACCCTTATTACCGCGCCTTTACTGCTGGCGTCTCCGTCTAAACCCCGGTAAAAATACAGGCTTTCCCCTGAACTTCTCCCATCTTCAGACAGCTGTTATCGCTCGCTCCATCTGCGTATCTTGGTAGAAGGCAAGCTTCCGAAAGGTTCGAGCATTGCTGTTTTCCTGCGTACGCGGGTAGGAAGGGGACGATTTTATGAAAAAACAGAGTTTTGTTCAGAATTTTGGCAATGCGTCGCCGGAGCCTTCAGTCGCAGGTACTTTGTCCTTAATTCCTGGTCTGGGGCAGTTTTATAACGGCGAGCGTTTGAAGGGCTGGCTCTTTCTTGAAGTCGGAATTTTGAATATGGCATTGTTGGGTTTGCTTCTTTGCGCTGACTCAATTTGCAATGGCATACTGAATTTGGCGCTGCATACCATGTTCATACAAACGAATCGTTGCTTCGCCAGTTGGGTGCATTCAAATTCGGCAATCCGGGTGCCAACATTTTGTTGGCATTGTGTCTTAGTTTTGTCGCTTACTCTGTACGTGATGCCTATGATAGCGCCACTAATTTAAGACACCGCGAAATTTATAAAAGTCGTTTTTTGGATTTATCTGAAGCGGCAAGTGGCTCGTATTTAGCGCACGTAGCCTTGCTTGTTTCATTGATGCTCTTGT
>JACMKL010000540.1 GCA_014380105.1 Candidatus Melainabacteria bacterium | reverse complement strand
TCAAGAGCCATGTCAAGATTCTTTGCCAGGGGAGCAAAGTAGGTTGTGAGCATGATGGAAAGTTTCTCTTTGTCGAGACGTTGATATGCTTTCTGAAAAGTGTCGGCTCCGCGTCCGTTCAGGTCCGCGGAGAGACAAGGCTCGTCCATCTGCACCCAATCGGCACCGTTTTGCCGCAGCAGTTCAAGCGCTTCGCAATAGACTTCGAGCAAACTATCAAGTCTTTTTGATTCTTCGCTGAAAGAATGGCCTTTGGCTAAATAGAGAAAGCTCACAGGACCCAATAGCACCGGTCTCGTTGTAATTCCCAAGGCTTTAGCTTCGAGAAATTCATCTAAAAATTTTGTTGAGGAAAGCCTGAATTTCAGCCCCTCTTCAAGCTCTGGCACGATAAAATGATAATTTGTATTGAACCATTTTGTCATTTCCATCGCTGGCGCTTCTTTTTTCTGACCGTTGGAATTAGCTACGGTAGTCAGTCCGCGCGCCATTAAGAAGTACGTTTTTAAATCTACTTTACCGCCTTCCCAGTCGAATCTCTCTGGAACTGCGCCTACCATCGCAATTGTGTCGAGCACATGGTCGTAGAACGAAAAATCATTTGAGGGGATGTAGTCGATATTACTACTAGATTGAAAGAGCCAATTTAGCTGTCTAAGCTCTTTTCCGACAGCTATCAATTCTTCTTCCGTTATCTGGTTATTCCAGAATTTTTCAAGGGCGACTTTTAGTTCTCTCTTGAAGCCAATGCGTGGATAACCTAAATTTGCTGAATAAACCATAGCTAGTTACCCCTCACTGTTTGGGTGATGGGGGCATCAAGTGCAACTAGCTTGTTCGCTTCATTTACAAAGACAAGCACGCAATTTGCGTGTGCGCGCGATGCCGTTACATCCATAAGTTCAAGCGCATCTGAAAAATTATTTTGTATCATACGATCTCCTTTTTAGAAATAAAAAAGTCCCTGACTTTCGACTAGGAACTGGATTTCGTATGAGTCGCGAGAAACCCGCGATCATCGAAATTGGCCTCCTTGCCTCGAAGAGGTAACCTCGGTTGTAGTGCTCAAGTGGGTAGTCTGACTTGCAATTTCTTGCTTTACAGTTGCGGGACAGCGGTGGACTTTCACCACACTTCCCCCACCAGACCGCCATATGCGGTCCCGATAATTTTTGGGCACAGAGTTAGTTTTTGTAGGGTGATCCTCCTTGTCTAGTTGCGATTAGTATACGTCACCGACCATTGACTCGTTGGTTTATTAAAACATGAGTCTTTTGAGAGTCCTTAGATAGGCTCTGTCGCCACAGCATCTTTATTAATCAGCGAATAGACTGTAGGCAACACAACCAGCGTGAGCAGCGTCGCTGTCACTAGCCCGCCAAGCACCACAGTTGCAAGCGGTCGCTGCACTTCAGCACCAGTACCGGTTGAAACTATCTTCGGAATCAATCCCATAATTGCTACAAGCGCCGTCATCATCACAGGCCGCAAACGAATCATCGCGCCTTCGATAGCAGCGTCGACAACCTTGTGACCACGCTCTTGCAATTGCATTATGTAGCTAACCAAAATCACGCCGTTTTGGACTGAAACACCGAAGAGCGCAATAAATCCGATGATGGCAGGCACCGAGAGAGTTTGATGCGAGATAAAGAGAGCGACAATGCCGCCGACCATTGCAAACGGAACATTCAACATAATCAAACCGGCATTCTTGAAGGAATTAAATGAAGCGTACAGTAGTAGAAAAATGAATAAGAGAACAATCGGCACCACAATGGAAAGGCGCACCATAGCTCGTTGTTGATTCTCGAACTGCCCGCCCCAAACAAGGCGATATCCTTTCGGAATGCGCACTTTATCATGAATTTGTTTCTGAGCATCCTGCACAAATGACCCAAGATCTCGTCCGCGGACATTGGCAAGAACAGCAGTTCTTCGATAAGTCTCTTCGCGATTGATCATGGCTGTCCCACGGGGAGTTTTAATATCGGCAAGTTGTTTAAGTGGCACGCGTGCACCAGTCGGAGTATCAATCATGAGCTCTTCAATAGCTTCAATCGTGTCGCGGAATTTAAGCGGCATACGAGTCAAAAGACCGAAGCGCATATTGCCCTCCACGACATCACTAACAACATTTCCAGCGACCGCTGACTGGATCACATCTTGCACATCGGTTACATTCAGTCCATATCGGGCCATCACTCCGCGCTTCAATTTTATTGTCATCTGCGGCAGACCGAGAATATGCTCGCGCTGTAGGTCGGCAGCACCAGGGACTTGAGAGACAACAGTCTCAATTTCAGTGGCTAACTTATCGAGAGTTTCAAGATCATCTCCAAAAATCTTGATGCCCAAATCAGCCTTAATACCGGCAATCAAGTCATCGATCATATCGGCAATCGGTTGCGAAAAAGAAAATATAAGACCCGGCACACCATCAAGCTCTTTAGCCATCAAATTGACTAATTGCTCTTTATCTTTAGTACTCTTCCACTGGTCCTTCGGTTTGAGTCCAATATAGACGTCGGCGTTCTCAACGCCTTCGAGATCTGATCCCATGCCAGAACGCCCTATTCGCGACACAACTACAGTCACTTCCGGAAATTTTTTCAAAGTCTCTTCAACGGTTTGACTAATCCGACTAGACTCAGTGTGAGAGACACTTGGCGAGAGCTTTGTGCGCAACAGAATTGAGCCTTCGTCTAAAGTAGGGATGAATTCAGAGCCGAGGAAAGGCACAAGTGCCATACTTCCCAAGAGCGCACCAATGCATACAAAGGCAGTGGCGTAAGGATGTTTCATCGAGCGGTGCAAGGCTGGGGTGTGAAACTTTCGAGCCGTTTCGATAATTGGATTATGTTTCTCCACAATCCTGCCGCGCAAGAACCAATAGCAAAGCACAGGCACCATCGTCAAAGACAATAAGAGCGCTCCCACAATCGCGTAGATAAACGTGAGAGCAAGCGGGTGGAACATCTTACCTTCGACGCCTTCAAGGGCAAATAGAGGCAAGTAGACCGAGACGATAATGAAGATAGCAAAAACAATTGGGCGACCCACTTCTTTGGCGGCACTCAACACTACATGCAAATGATCTGCTTTGCCGGTTTGCTCCTCGTGCTCGTGAGCAAGCGCCAGTTGGCGATAGATGTTTTCGACCATGACCACGCCGGCGTCCACAATCACTCCAAAATCAACAGCGCCGAGGGTCATTAGATTTGCAGAAAGACCTGTGTACTTCATGCAGATGAAAGAGAAAAGCAGCGATAGAGGAATGATGACAGCAACAATCAAACCACTCGGAATGTGAAGCAAGACAGCCGCCAGGACAATAATTACAAGCCCGCCACTGAAGAGTAAAATTTCTTTGACTGTTTCAATTGTCTTCTCTACCAATTCAGTCTGGTCATAATATGGTGTCAATGTGACACCGGCTGGAAGCTCAGCTTTGATTTGCTCAATGCGCTCTCTGACCCGTTCTACGACAGCCTTAGTGTTAACACCCTTGCGGGTAAAAACCATACCGGTGACCACTTCACCAGTACCGTCCATGGAAGCGGAGCCACGTCTGAAAGCTGGACCAATCACGACTTTGGCAATCTGCTTGATTTCAACGGGCGTACCGTCGACCGCCTTCAAAACGATCTCGTCAATGTCTTTTACTGTTTCAATTCGTCCGAGCCCACGCACAATAATCTCTTCATTGGCTTGCTCAATGAAATTGCCACCGGCATTGATGTTGTTTCTGGTCAGAGAATGGATTACATTTTGAAGAGATATGCCATAACTCCGCATCGTATTTGGATTGATGAGAACTTGATATTGTTTGACGTAACCACCGTAGCTGACGACGTTTCCGACGCCTTGCACGGAACGAATACGCTTGGCGATATACCAGTCCTGAATAGTTCTAAGCTCAGTTAAATCATGGCGGTCACTTTTCAAATAGTAATTGAAGACATTGCTGAAAGTCGAAATTACTGGACCTAGCTGTGGCTTGGGAGACCAGAGCGGTAATTCGATTTGACTCAAACGCTGCTGAACAAGATTGCGAGCCCAATAAACGTCCGCATCATCGTCAAAAATTACGGTCACCACAGATAGTCCAAAACTTGAATTAGAGCGGATAGCAGATACTTTATGCATGCCGCTCAGACCAGTTTCGATCGGATAGGTGATCAGACTTTCGACTTCTTCTGTCGCCAGAGTTTCACAGTCAGTAATCACCTGCACTTGAATATTACTGACGTCCGGGAATGAATCGACCGGCAAACTCAGCATACAAAAAACGCCGAAAGCTGCCATCAGGACAACTCCGGCGATAGTCACTAAGCGCTGTTTCATCGCAAAAGTGATCAGTTTGTCAATCATTGCGATGCAACGAATTTGCCACAGCTAGGGCACTAGACATCCGATGCTCGCTCGGGTTTGTCCTTATTGATCAGGGCATACACCGTCGGCAGTACCAACAGGGTAAGCAGGGTAGCTGATACCAGTCCGCCCACAACGACTGTGGCGAGCGGTCTCTGCACTTCAGCTCCGGTACCATGAGAAAGAATCAATGGCATAAAGCCCATAATTGCCACTAGCGCCGTCATCATCACAGGTCGCAATCGAACTTGAACGCCTTCGATAGCAGCATCGCGCACTTTGTAGCCGCGCTCTTGCAGTTGCATGATGTAACTGACCAGAATGACGCCATTTTGCACCGCCACACCGAAGAGTGAAATAAATCCGATGATGGCAGGTACTGACAATGGCTGGTGTGACAAGAAAAGGGCGACGATGCCACCAATCAGCGCAAATGGCACATTCAACATAATCAGTCCAGCATTTTTCAAAGAATTGAATGATGCAAACAAGAGAATAAAAATCAAAAGGAGAACAATCGGTACGACCACAGCAAGCCGTCCCATGGCGCGCTGTTGGTTCTCGAATTGTCCACCCCAAACGATCGTGTAGCCCTTGGGCAATTGCAATTCTTTGGCAATACGCCCCTGTGCCTCTTCCACAAATGAGCCCAAATCTCTTCCGCGCACATTGGCAAGAACGGCTGTGCGTCTTTGTCCGTCTTCTCTATTAATCATGACGGTGCCGCGCGGCAGTTGGATATCGGCGAGTTGCTTGAGCGGTACTTTAGCTCCTTGCGGAGTGTCAATCAGAATTTCTTCGATGTCCTGTTCGGTGTCTCTGTACTGTTTCGGCATGCGAATTAGTACGCCGAATCGCTTGGTGTCTTCGACAACGTCGGTGACAACCTTTCCAGCAATGGCGGTTTCTATGACGTCTTGAATATCGGCAACGTTCAGTCCATAACGCGCAATCACGTCGCGCTTAAGTTTGATGGTCATCTGTGGCAAGCCCAAGATATGCTCGCGCTGCATGTCTGCGGCACCTTTCACTGTGGACACGATCTTTTCGACTTTAGAAGCAATTCTGTCTAAAGTCTTCAAATCATCACCAAAAACTTTGATGCCAAGGTCTGCTTTGATACCAGCGACGAGGTCGTCGATCATGTCGGCAATCGGCTGCGAAAAGGAATAAATTAAGCCAGGGATGCCGTCCAGGTCAGCAGCCATCATGCCAACTAAGGCCTCTTTATCATGAGTGGTTTTCCACTCTGCTTTCGGTTTCAGTCCAATGTAGACGTCGGCATTATCTACGCCTTCAAGGTCGGAGCCCATGCCTGAGCGCCCGATACGTGATACCACGACGGAGACTTCAGGATATTTTTTGATGATTTTCTCGACTTCGCCAGCTACGCGGATTGACTCTGAGTGCGCAGTACTCGGAGAGAGTTTGGTTCTCAGAAGAATAGAGCCTTCATCCAGCGTCGGAATAAATTCAGAACCAAGGAAAGGAATGAGGGCGAAACTGCTCAGCAGGACGGCGACAGCAATGAGGAGCGTGGCGACAGGACGATCCATTGCCTTCAATAATAGTGGTGTGTGCCAGCGGTGGACGGCTTCAACAAGCGGATTTTCACGCTCTCGCACTCTGCCTTTGAGAAACCAGAAGCATAGAATCGGAATAATAGTAAGAGATGCCAGAAGCGCACCACATATGGCATAAACAAATGTCAGTGCCAGGGGATGGAACATCCGTCCTTCCACGCCCTCAAGAGTGAACAACGGCAGGTAGACCGCAACGATAATCAGAACAGCAAAAGCGATCGGCCGCCCCACTTCACGCGCGGCGGTAATAATGACCTGGTAGTGATCGACTTTTTCGTCCTCTTTCTTATGCTCATAGGCGTGCGAAAGCTGACGGAAAATATTCTCAACCATGACAACGCCCGCATCAACGATTACGCCGAAGTCTACGGCACCAAGCGTCATCAGGTTGGCGGTCAGCCCTGTGTACTTCATACATATAAAGGAAAACAAGAGAGATAGCGGAATGATGACGGCAACGATTAAGCCGCTCGGGATGTGCAACATAATGGCCGTCAGGATGACAATGACGAGTCCACCACTAAACATCAAAACTTCTTTGACCGTGTCGATTGTCTTCTCAACCAACTCAGTTTGGTCGTAATAGGCATAGAGCGTAACTCCCGCTGGAAGCTCGCGCCTGATTTCATCGATGCGATGCCTGACCCTTTCTACAACATCTTTTGTGTTGACGCCTTTGCGGGTCAGAACCATGCCCGTGACTACTTCACCTTCGCCATTAATTGACGCAGAACCCCGACGAAATGCCGGTCCAATCATAACTATGGCAACTTGACCGATTTTGACCGGTGTCCCACCGACAGTCTTTAGAACAATGTTTCGGATGTCGTCTTCGCTTTCGATGCGACCTAGACCCCGAATGATGATTTCTTCCCCGCCACGCTCCAGGAAGTTTCCACCCGCATTAATATTATTGTGCGTGAGCGCGCGTTTGACGTCTGCGATTGTCAGGCCGAAACCTTTGAGAACGTGCGGATCAACGAGTACTTGATACTGTTTGACGAAACCACCGTAGCTGACCACGTTGCCCACACCAGGCACAGAGCGCAGGCGGCGGGCGATTTGCCAGTCTTGTATCGTGCGCAATTCAGTAAAATCGTGCCGGTCGCTGACTAAATAGTAGTTGAATACGTTTGAAAAAGTTGAGACAACCGGTCCAAGATGCGCGGTGGGAGCCCATGCCGGCATTTCAATCTGGCTGAGACGTTGTTGGACTAAATTACGCGCCCAATAGACATCGGTGTCATCGTCAAAAATGACCGTCACAACTGACAGTCCAAAGCTAGAATTCGAGCGGATCTTGTTTACTTTAGGAAGTCCATTGAGACCATTCTCGATTGGAAAAGTGATCAGACTTTCGACTTCTTCAGTCGCCAAAGTTTCGCAGTCAGAAATAATTTGAACTTGCACGTTGCTGACATCAGGGAATGAGTCAACCGGCAAACTCATAGTGCACCAGGCACCGAAGAACGCCATACCTACAAAAGCCGCTACAGTGAGAAGCCTTTGTTGCATTGCAAATTGAATGATCTTCTCGATCATCTGAGAAAAGTCTCGCCCCCTCTGCGATTATTTTCTAGCATCGTTAAACTCTGACGTCTTGAAAGCCGATCAGTGTTTGTATGTGAGCTCCGTGCGAAGCATTAAGCTGCCCTGTGTCACAACCTCCTCACCAGCTTCCAGTCCCGACACAACTTCAAAATATTTGTCCGAGTCTACGCCGAGTTTGACGTGACGAGGATCGTATCCACCTTCTTTAGCCACAAAGACAACTGGCTTGCCATCCATTTCTTGCACGGCTGACTTAGGCACCGCCAGTAGATCGCGCGAGGCACCTTCCAAATCAATTTCGGCGAACATCTGTAATTTGAAAATCTTCTTTTGATTGGAAAGGCGAGCGCGAATGGCTACAGTTCTGGTTTCTGGGTTGACGTGCTCACTGATATAGCTAACCGTCGCCAGAAATACTTCATTAGGATAGCTGGAAAGTTTTACGCGAACCTTTCCGCCCAGATGCACTCTCGAAACATCGATTTCTGGCAGATCAGCTTTCACAACCACGGTAGCCAAATCAGTAACTTTGAAAAGGCTTTTGTCGGGATGGACAACTTCACCAACAGCAACGTCGTGATGGCTGACAACACCGGCATCCGGAGAAGAAATTCTGACGATACCGCTGATTTGTCCATGCGCCAAAACTTCGCCGAGCATCTTTTTATCAGCGCCCAAAAATTCAAGCCGCTGCACCAGGGTGCGCAAATGTTGCTTCTCTCTGGCTGTTTCGGCTTCAGCCAATTGCAGATCTTTACGCATCATCGATTTGTTTTTGAAAAAGTTTTTCTCGCGTTCCTGGTCAACTTTTGCCTGCTCATAATTGGCCACTGCAGTCGCATATCCAGCCTTAGCGGTTAGAAAATCTTTCTGTGCCGAAATTTTTTCTTTGTACAACCCTTCCTGACGCTTGTATTCACTTTCAGCCAATTCTTTATGAACAGTGGCAGAATTAAATCTCGTCCGCGCTTCAACAAGTGCTTTCGGTCTGACCAGAAGCTCGTCATAGACCTGTCTTTCACGATCTTCGTGGGCTCTTGCAATATTCAATTTCGACTGAGCTTCAATTAATTCAGCCTGCAAATCAGAAATTTCCTGACTATCGAGCATGGCCATTACCTGACCTTTGACCACTTGCTGCCCAGGCGCGACGTTGACTGATTTCACTCGTCCATTTATACGACTGGAAACATCGACTTCTTTACCAAGATCAGGCTCGATTTTTCCCGTCACATGGAGAGGGACAGTTAATGGAATTTTCTTGATTGCCTCATGGCGTAAATCTATTTGCTTAGCGACTTTCTCACTAACTTTTATTAATTTGGGTGCACCCGGCTGTACATGCATGGGCAAGGAAGCATCTGCTTGCTCACCTTTAGAGCCACAACCAGATAGCAGAAAGATAGGTGAGACAACACCCACCGCAACCCAGAAGAAAAAAGTGCGCTTACATAGAACTTGCATCGCTGCTCTCTGAGGCGTATTTATGAGGGGTTGGTAAAGCATGAAGTCTCCGGGGCGCGGACGATAAGAGCCCAACAGGTAAGAGCATACACGATCAAATAGTGCGGTGCTTAACTGGTTAAGATAGGAATAGCACTAGAGTTCATTTGTACTAGCTGGAAAAAATTTTGTATCGACTGCTTAAAAATGAAGACTCAGAGCCGGTTTTGCCTCGTAGCGACAAAGAGGATCTGACAGAGCAAGGTGTGCGCGGAAGCTTGTTTTGGATTTTCTTCGTCGCGCTCTCAATTCGGCTCTGGTTCTGCTTCTTCCACGGTCACCTTAATGCATATTCAGCTTTCGATGCAGTCGAATATATAAATGCCGCTAAGACAATTTTTGAGCTTAACACTCTTCCCGTAAGCTTCGCGAAAGATTGTTGGATAACTTTATTAGGACTGGCGCCAACAGCAGTCGCACAGGTCGTGCACGCGAAAATGGCTACGCTACAACCTTTGATAATTTCTGGTCCGGCTTATCCGATTTTCTTACTACTATCCAACATTCTGACTTTCTCAAATTATGATCAAATGGACTGGATCAAACCGGTCTCGGCGCAGTGCATGATCTCAGCAGTCACTGTGATGTTTATAGCCGCCATTGCCAGGCAACTTTTCGACCGCAAGACAGGTGTGATTGCTGGCACGATGGCTGCCATTTATCCGCCTTTTATCATCAACTGCGGAAGAGCCTACAGCGAGACTTTCGCGGCGTTTTTGCTCTGTCTTTTTACGTACATTCTGCTGTATATCGCCCGGGTCTATCT